>RGUG01000116.1 GCA_010027915.1 bacterium
TGAAGGCCCATATCAGCCTCGGTTTGCTCCACCGATGAGCCCATCGCACGAAAAACATTTTTTCTGGGATACCAAAAAAAATAGGACTCTTCCGTCCAGGGTGTCATGGGCGTTCCATTCGGAAACCCACCCCCTAACACAATGCCCCCATTGCCCGACACGGTTAAATTGGCATAAGGGGTGTCCGTCCCCACACCAAATCGGTCTTTTTGGGCAACAAACAAGGGGGTTTTTGAGCCCAATATGTCGCCTTTTTCAACCCGGAAGGTTTCCTGAGATCCCAAATCGACACCCATCGTATACCGTATGACCGATCCTGCCGATCGCATACTAATCGATAAGGCCGGGTTTTCTTGTGTCACCCCCCGTTCGACATTGATCGCCGAGATATCCAACCGAGACGTAGGATCAGGACGACCAATCCCCACATTCCCATGCAAATAAAAAATGTCACTGTTGGCATTGCGTTGAAAATACGTTCCTTTTGATCGAGACAAGCGATACGGGGCCTCATTTTCGTACACATCTTGGACATTGAGAATCCCATCCACATCCAATGTATACATCGGCGACGAAGTCCCGATTCCGATATTACCCGTGCTGTCAATTGAAAAGACCGGATACAGAACCCCCGATTGACTGTTGATCATCGACCATAACGGCACCCGCGATTGCGACGCCAATGGACGCAAAGAAAAAGTAGCATCGGGCGTCATCCCAAGTCCCAATGCCTGCAGTGTCGAGGACCACTCAAGACCCGTGGCACCTATCATGGGCAATGCCGTATCAGCCTCAGCAATCGGCTTAAAATAAGACAGGCGATTGGGCCGTGGTTCACGGTCATACCCCAACAGCGTCTTCCAAACGAGTTGGTTACCACTGGCCACCAATCCCTGAAAATCACGCCGGGACCGTGACGGCCACAAGGGACTGGTCAACAGGCCATATTGAATCACACCCGCCTGATGGGATCGGACTAAATCAGACGACAAGCGTAATGCCCCATCCAATTCCAATCGTTCCATGGGTCGGTAAATACCAATCCCAACCCCCATCAAATCGTCCGGCACATAGACCGTGGCCGTCAGATCATTCTCCTGTCCACCCACGAGGCTACGCCATTGATTGGTATACGTATACGGTTGCCCTTGAGCTAAAAAAGCCGTGGCATTCACGGTTCCTGAGCCCCCCACATGAAGGGTGCTTAACGGGTATTTCAACCCAATGCCAATGCGATCATGCCCGGGTGAGGATCGAATATAAGACGCCCCAATCGGGGCTTGCCATGGCAAGGTATCACTCAACGGTATCCCATTGACATAATATCCTTTTGCATTCACCAAACCGGCCACCGATAAGCGGTGCACGGGGGATCCACCGCCGCCAATACTGACGGATTTGGAGGACACCGCCAACCCAACCCCAAAAACACTCATCGTCTGATTCACGGTCACGTCATGAACACTCAAATCACCCACCGCTTCCATCTCCTCGGCACTGGCGGATAGGGCATAATCCGCCACTTTGGTGGTGACCGAAAATGGATAAGACAACAAACGAAACTGCTCAGCCAATGCGCCCAATACCGATGGAAACACACTCAAAGACACCGTATCATAATCAAACTGAAACCCATCGGCAGGCAACTCACCACCACCCGCAGGCAATTGAAGCAACCCCTCACTCGGATAGGGGAGCATGAGTTCAAAACGCCCATTTTTAAACACAACCGACTCGGTAAACCGCCATTTGATGTTAGTAAACCCAGATCCCGATAACAATGCCATTTGAGACGAATAGGTCCCATTCAATAGGCCCGGATTGGGCTCGTTTTTATTGGTAATAAAAACCCCCGAAAAACGAATCAGAGGCAATCCTTCAATCCCAACACAACCCAGCCATAACCCCACGATCACCCACTGTATTGCCAATCGCCGCAGAGGAATGGGGATCATGTTTATCACCTTACAATGACGCCGCCACTGAAAAGTAGTGATGGCCGGGGTATTCCGGAAAGTCACTGGTCTCATACGCATAATCCGCACTAAATTTACCCAAGTCCAGACCCACTCCTACTGCCATACGAGATTGAATTTCTTTAAAAAAGGCCACTTCACGATACCCCAATGATACATTCATCATAGGAAAGACAAGTGGATTGTAATTGATCGCACCACTTTTCACCATGGCCGCTTTGGACCCTGACATTTTCATTTGACCCAACAACCAAAATTCGGTACCAAACCACGCCGCTCCCAATACGGTTTCCATTGGCAATTGCTCAAATGCACCCGTACTGTAGGTAATTTTAGAGGAGGTAATATTGCGTAAAAGGGCTGAAATCGCCACCGATTCCCCTTCGTAACTAAGACCCACATCAAAATCCATCCCCGAGGATGTAATGGTATCCACACTCGACCCGTACAGACTAACGCCCACACCCAATAAAAACTCTTGTGATAGCATGGCCGAGTACCCACCCTTCATGACGGTCTTATTATAACTAAACGTCCCAATTTCAACCGGAAACTCAATCCCTCCCACCGTCTGCAAGATGGTTTTGGGAATACCGGGCACTGCGGCGGTATTAAATCCCACACCAAATGCCCCTAGGGGGGTATTCAAGGCCGCCGACGCATTCATAAAGGAGACTTCTCCCATTAAGGTGGTCGAAAAAAACGACACCCCAAAATTTTGTACCAACCCCAAACGGGTCGGATTTTGAAACACCGCTTCAGATGACAAGGTAAACCCTTCCACACCACCCAAACGGATCATCCTGGCAGACGATCCCACTTCAATACCCGATAAATACTCTGCCATGGTATCGGACGCCCGGGCCACATGCATCATGCAACCCGCCCAGATACTGATCCCCAACAGAATCACCCACTGTTTCATGGTATAATCGCCACCTTCCCCTTCGATAATACCTTTCCGCCATTCATGATCAGAAAGATATAAACACCCGCAGGTAAAGACAATCCGTCAAACGTATCGAGGCCTAATTTACGCCAATTGGCCCCTTCTTTTCCCCCATCTGACCCCGAAGGAAAGGTCGTGGAGAACACCTTACGTGCCAACATATCATACAATCGAAACTCAATATCCATGTTTTTGGACAACTCATAATACAATCGTGGCTCATCCACTTGACGGGCTGGATTGGGCACCATCAAGGCTTTGCCGATCACTTTAGCCGGCACCGCCGATTCGGCTTGTTTTTGGGCCGCATCCAATAGTTGGAACGCCAATTCATTATACCCATCCCCATTTTGAGACCCCGAAAAAGAGACACTCACAATGCGTAGGGCATCTTGATTTAAGGTGCCATTAATATCTGACAAGGCCGTATTAGACCCCGTCGATCGTAAGGTCACCCCATAATCCACGGTTTTGACACTCATGGTGGCCGCAAGGAACGGGACGTCAAACGTCACCAACCATATGCATAGCATCATGGCCCACCCAAGTGATTCCCTGTTCATGCTCACATTAAAACCTACCGGTATACGCATCGCACCCTCATCATGGCACCATCGCCCCTTATCAGAAAGGGGATATAAAAAAATCGGCAAAGGGGGGTCTAAACTTGCATCCATCGAATTTATCCGATGGGTCCACATCCAAACGGATCACCCCCCCGTGCCACCCATCCTTACAAGTCATCCTCAACGGGAGTATGAATATCGGGAGTATGAATATGATGGATTTCTTTGACCGGATGTGGAATGGCAACATGGTCCTGTGCAAACCGTTGCACCAACGCCTTAATCAACACGTGCCGCCACTCTGATTGGGATTCAAACCCAGCACATGGCACCGACACAGACAAGGACACCCCGGTAGGCGTAAAGGCCACAAAACGAACCGACGGCAAACCCTTGCCCACAATATGAGGATACGATCGGGCCAAAGTCGCCACTTCATCTAACACAATCGATTCAATCCGTGACAAGTCATGCTGAATGGGCAATTCAATGGTGACCGTGCAGGTCAAGCCTTTACCGGGTAATGAATAATTTGTAATCGTGGCCATGGCCAACACCGTATTAGGGACAATGACCACATTACCAGACAACGATTGAATGGACGTATTACGCCAGGTAATATCGTAGACCAAGCCTTCATCTGAGCCTACCCTCACATAATCCCCTAGCCGAATTTGGCTGGACACAATCAACTGGATCCCGGCAAACAAATTGGATAAGGTATCTTTTAATGCCAACGCCACCGCCAAGCCCCCAATCCCCAAGGCCGTAATAATGGGGGCCACCGAAATCCCCACCGAATGCAAGGCCGTTAAGGTCCCCAAGGCATACACCAACAGTTTCATCACATTGACCATAATAGAACTCGAAGGGATGGCTCGTTGGGTGACCATGGCATTGGTTAACAAGGTAGTGACCGTTCGGTCACACACCCACGTACCAAACCCAA
>RGUG01000117.1 GCA_010027915.1 bacterium
TTTCGGTACCATCCCAATATCGCCCGTCCCCACTCACCCCAGCCATATTTCTACTTTTGAATCTTCCACACCTAATGTTGAACTTAAATCACCCTGTAAAACAGGTTCGAATGTGCTATTTAATACCCTCACCTCTGGAGCCAAGGCTTTCATGCCTTCAAAGGGTGGTGTAAGCGTAATGCCTAAGGTTTTATCCTTGAGAAAGAGGTTCGAACCTAGGGATTGGATGATTTCTTTTTTCTCGGTGGTGGTTCCGTTTTCAAAACGGGTTTTGGCTGTTTTGGCAAAGCTGAATAGATTGTCTGCTCGCTCTAGCCATGTATTGGCTCTGTCTTGAGCATCGGTTAGCAAGTCCATGTAGTGCGCTTTTTACTTTAACAGGTCGTTTTTTCGTTGCGTAAATTCTTCGGGTTCGATTTCATTGTTGAGGTGCATTGAGAAAAGCGTATCGAGTTTGCGATTCACTAAGCTTAATGAGTCTTCGTACCCCTTTATCAATTGATCTCGGTCAATTTGTTCTTTTTCCTTTTCTTCTTTGAGGGCTTTGATAGCCCAGACGTGAAATTCTTCTGGAATTTCGATGGAGCCTAACAAATGGGCTAGTTGTTGATCTAAATTTTCTTCTCTGATTGATTTTTGGGAGCAGTTTCTTTTAAGTTGCGTCGTGCAATGGTAATACGTGTACTCATGGGTATTACCATTTTTCTGCGTCTTGGTTTTTTTCTCAGCCGTCATCATCGCTCCACATTCACCGCACCGCATAAGCCCAGTAAATGGGGAAATGCGATAATTTGGGGTTGAACGATATTTTCCTGAGATAATTTTTTGGGCGATATCAAACTCTTGTTTGGATATCATCGGCTCGTGTTTGCCTTCGTATAGCTCATCATTCCAAAGAAAATGGCCGTAATAGAATGGGTTTTTAAAAATATAGTGAAATTGGCTTTTGGCAACCCGTTTCCCACTATGGGTACGAAGCCCCATTTCATGAGCCATGCCATGGCGTTTGTCGACTGAGCATTGCTTCTCGCTCAAAAGGTGCCAGCAATTTTTTATGATATAAAAGGTTTTCTCGTCCTTGAAAATTGGGGGCTTACCTGGTTCTTGATACTTATTGTTGAGGTATCCCAACGGTGGCTTATGGGGAAGCCATCCGGTCTCAAGCTTTTGACGTTGGCCACGTTTGACATTGACACTTAAATCAATGACATACTGATTCGCCATCCCAAACTCAATGTTCATCATCAAAACGTTATCCGTTGGGTAATAGCTTCGTTGGTAGGTCTGTATATGTTGGATAACGCCCTGTTGAAGCATTCAGTTAATATTGCCCCCATCCACCGGATTCCTGGCCAACCGGTCTAACTTCCAACAGATAATCCCCTTGGGCATGACCTTGGTGAATGTTAGACAACATGTCATTAAAAATGGGTCGACCTGGTTCTTTGGCGGATTTTTATTCGATGGCGGCCAAATTGAACGGGATGTTCAAACTTAATCCTTTTTTTGGATACCCATATTTTTGAATGAGCTTTGAGGCATAAAGTTGTCGGATGGCTTCTTCGGGCTTGAGTTGAATATCTTGTTTCGAACGAGGCAGTTGATATGAGGCTTGGAATTTTTGAGGAAAATCTTGCTTTCAAGATCGTGGATTTCAGAAAGTTCGAAAAGGTCGAGGCTATAGTTGGAGTCTTTTAAGATAGAAGCGAGTTTAGTTTGCTCATTGGTAGTGCTGGCCTCGGTCATTCTTCGTCCTTTTCATCTTCATTTTTGCATCATGACGGATGCCCTACATTTTATCAAAGTAAATCGATATGAGGAATCGGCTGATGCCGTTCGGAAGCCTATCACCCCAAATTATTCGATATCACACTGTCTGGTTTCGATATTGGAGTGTCTAAACCATCTATTGACGCAATCGTATAGCCAGAATACTCACCACTTTCAATTGCAAGTACAAACGTCTCTCTCTCAAAAACATTCCCTGTCACCAAATCACAAAACAACTCATTTCTTCCTGTTTCATTTTCATGAATCACCATAACAGGTTTATTTGGATCAAATTGAAAATCAGTAATACCCATATATTTTCGAATGTCATCCAAAGAAATAATTAATTCGCCATTCTCTAACGCCTTTTTTAATAGCTCCGCAAGCTCTTTTCTTGATTTTGCTTGTCTGCCATACTTTCGTCCCACATCATTATTCCAAAAATCCATATTTTTCGATGCTTCAGAATGTTGGCTACTACTTCCACCACCCGGGAAAGCTTCGTTGACCCATCCCCAAAAAGCAGCTTTATTCGCATTCAATTCCTGAGTTAAAACCCCACTTACATAAGCGTGCCTAAATGCATCGACATCGTTATCAGAAAATCCCTCAAGTGACTGATCTATATTGCCGCTAGTATCTCTGGGAAGCCGGCGGATAGTTTTGTCAAAATAGTCATAAGCTTCTGCCAGTGCTTCATTTTTTAACCGATTAACATTCTTCATGGTACACGCCCCTTTCTATGGAAAAAACCTTCAAAAAACAGTATGGTAACATCAATGAAAATGAACCAAGTTAGCACATTATACCAATTAATTGCCGTAATTTTTTTCGCCAGATGGGGTTATATGCTGGTGTCAGACGTTTCATATTTACTCTCCGATCCTACAAGTTACCTATTTTGGAGCGTGAGTACTAAACGTGTTTTAATGGCAGCCCTAATCAGCTCGGGGTTAGTCGTGTGCTCTTTAGACGTTGGCAAAAAATATTGGCCGCTTACCGTACTGCTACTTTTAATATCACTTCTCACGTCACTTCTCCTCCCAACAGAAACGGGGACTTGGATTTTTTGGGCAATTTCAGCCTTCATTCACTGTAGTGCCATATTCAGTTTGTATAAAACAAGGCCAATTAAAACGCAACCGATATCAGCGTATTTTCCATAAAAAACGTTCTGATCTCGTCCAAATACCCCAGCCTCCCATCATCCATCGAATAAGGGCCATCCGCCACGGGGAATAGGGCGGGTAGCGATAGCCACTGGGCCATCGCGATTGAATCAACACGCTTTTTTGAGCTGAAAACGTCAAAAATGAAGCCTGTCCGTGGTATCGCCCCATCCCACTGGCCCCCACCCCGCCAAAGGGCAAGTGGGGATTGGCCACATGGCATAAGGTGTCATTGATGGTGATACCACCCGCAACCTGCGTGGTGATGATGCGGTGTTGCAACGACGCATCCTGTGAAAACAAATACAGCGCCAAGGGATGGGGATGGGTCGCCATCAGACGAAACGCATCCTCAAGATGGGTATAAGGTATGATGGGTAACAATGGGCCAAATACCTCATCATGCATCACCGGATGGTCGGGTGTAACCTCAAGGATAGTCGGCGACATCAACAATGAATCCGCCTGAATCTGACCACCAAAATGAATAATCCCCCCTTTTAAATACCCTGCCAGCCGATCCAGATGGACCCGGTTGATCACCCGTCCCATGCGTGTAAACCCACCTTTCTCATCAGCAAAACACGCCGTGATGTGGGCCTTGAGGGCCTGAATCATGGCCTCTTTCATGGCAACAGGAACCAGCAAATAATCAGGGGCAATACACGTTTGACCAGCATTCAGAAATTTGCCATAGGCCAATCGTTGGGCCACCCAATTCACCGACACCGTTTCATCGACCAAGCAGGGGCATTTACCGCCCAATTCCAACGTCACGGGGGTCAAGGTATCGCTTGCTTGCCGCATGATCTGACGACCGACACTGGTTGACCCCGTAAAAAACACATGATCCAACCGCTCAGTTAATAACCGCTGGGTCACCTCCGCCCCACCCATGATCACCTGAACATGCTCAGGCAAAAAACAAGCGGCCACAATGGTATGAATGACCGCCGCTGTATGGGGTGCTAGTTCAGACGGTTTGATCACCACCGCATTGCCCGCCGACAAGGCCCCAATCAACGGCATCATGATCAACTGAAACGGGTAATTCCATGGTCCAATGATCGCCACCACGCCCAGCGGATTTGTCACCACCATCGAGCGAGCAAACGGAAACAACCCCCACGGTGTGGGTACCCGGCGGGGGGCAGCCCATGTTGACAGGTGGCGACGGTGATACCGTATTTCTTGCAAACAAATTCCCACCTCGGTCACCCAAGCATCATCAGGCGGCTTGCCCAAGTCATGGGCCAGGGCGGTCAAAATGGCGTCTTCATGGGCCACAATGGCCGCCTGCAACCGTGCCAAATGGGCCCGACGCTCCGACACCGACGGGAACCCATGGGACACCCCATAAGCCCGTTGACGTGCCAACTGTGCCCACCAGTCACCCATTAGCCACAACCCCAAGATAAGTGATGACGCACCCACCACCCGGTAACCGGGCCATCATGATCACACGACACCC
>RGUG01000118.1 GCA_010027915.1 bacterium
GAATACCGCCAAAGCCGGCACCATTGAGTACCGAATTGATTCGGTGACGGGTCGTGGTGATTTTAAAGGGTATACGGGATCGAAGTGGGTGTCCTTGACGGCGGATCAAGGAGAAGGGGAGTCCAATGCCCTCTCTTACTGGTCTTTGACGGACCGCTTGGAATCGACCGCCAAAAATGGTGTGGGGGTATGGTGGGATCCCGATCAATTTCGACTGGGAATCGGTCCTAAAACCGCCATGGATGCGGTGCTGACGGTTCAGGCGTCGGGTCAAACCAATTTAATGTCCGTTAAAACCAATTTGGGGCAACCCATTTTGCTGGTGACCAATTCAAATGTGGGCATTGCTACCAATACGCCCGGTGCTGCTTACAAATTGGATGTGAATGGGGTGGTGAATGCCAAGACTATTTATGTTCAGGGTCGACCCCTTGAATTATCGATGTCTTCAGATAGTTATTGGTTGTTAGAAAACAATGGCCGTATTTTCTATGACAGGGGACGGGTGGGTATTGGTACCAGTGCCCCCATGAGTTTGCTTGAGATTAATTCTGCGTCGGGTGAATCGGCCATTAGTTTTGGGCGGCAAAATACCCGCTATTTTACGATGGGAATTAGTGATCAGGCCCCGGACTCGTTTATTATTGCTGTTTCTGGGAATCTCAATGTGCCGGTGTTTGCCTTTAAAAACCAAAACATTGGCATCGGGCTTTCTAATCCACAGGCCAATTTCCATGTGTCGGGTAATTCGGGGGTGGTGATTAAGGGAACTTTTGGTCAACTGTCCGGTTTTACGGAGTCGGGGCCCGGTGCCAAATTGTTTTGGTTTCCGGGTAAAGCAGCGTTTCGTGCGGGCTTGGTTCGTTCCATGGTCTCGGGTACCGGTGATTACCGTTGGGACGTTTCCCAATTGGGGGATTATTCGGTGGGCATCGGCTATAACCCGTTGGTGAGTGGTCGCTATGCCGTGTCGGTCGGGGGGTTGGACAACCAGGCAACCGGAGAAGGGGCGGTTGCATTGGGTGGTGTTTCCAATAGTGCAACGGGTGCGTATTCGTTCGCAGCGGGGTATCAGGCCTCTGCGGCACATCCTGGTTCATTTGTATGGGCCGATTATACCCCGTCATCCAATGTGTATTTTTCGTCCACCCGTGCCAACCAATTTTTAGTGCGTGCGGTAGGTGGTGTTGGCATTGGGACGGCCAATACCACCCGTGCCATGTTAACGGTCTCTAATCCCAATCGATCAGAATATGTATTGGGGGCATTTGGTGTGAATCAGATGCCGGTGATGGTGGTTACCACATCCGGTAATGTGGGGGTGGGGGTGACGGATCCTGGTACCGCCACCTTGGCCTTTTCATCCGATGCACGCTTTGGGATTGGCACCACCCAACCGTCGGCTTCGTTCACCGTGGTGCAACCGGCTGATACCAGCCGTGATTTTTTACGCCTCACCAAAGAAATGGCGGATGGGTCCCAATCACCGGTTTTGATTGTCAATCGACGTGGCAATTTGGGGATTGGCTTGGAGCCCGATTCTTCCGCATCCTCGTCGACTATTTTAGTGGCGGGCGGTGTGGTTGCGTCTGAATATAAAATGGTGGTTTCAGATGAGGGTAAGGCAAAAATTGTTGATATTCAGCCGTATTCTTCGCCATGGGCTGATCCCGGTAAAAATGCGGGTAATACGTCGTATTTATTGGGGTATGTCGGGATTGGCACGCCGGAACCCAATAACCTGTTGGAATTATCCAATCGCTCGGCTTTGGCCGATGGGACGTCGCTGGGACTGTTGCCACGCTTATCATTTGATATGGATGGACAAGATCAGTTTGTGTTGGGACTGGTGACCCCATCGGCCACCCCGACTGATTACTTATTGGGTATTTTGTCTGGGTCTGCGTCACAACCCATTGTCACCATTGCGGATACGGGACTGGGGATTAACATTGGATCACTGCGTCCGTCGGCATCGTTGCATGTATCGGGCAATATGCGGGTTTCGCGTGTATGGGTTGGGAACCCTGATCCGCAAACGGGTATTAACAGTGCCGTGCCACTGGTGGTCAAGGGACGAATGGATACGGATGAGCTGTATTTGAATGGGGTGAAATTTATTCCTGCTAGTTCGCCGTGGTTGCAGTCGGGTAGCGATATTTATGTCAATCGAAATGTGGGGATAGGGGTGTCAAACCCATTGTCGGCACTGCATGTGGCGGGTGTGATCAGAACCGATGGGTTGTGGGTGACCAATCCGGTGACGTTTGCCAATCGATTTTCGTTGTCTCAACTTGATTTTCTGGATCAACAAGTTGCCAATCAATTTGGCAAGCTAAAGGTTGTGAATGGTGAGTTGCAATACATCAATTCAGCGGGCTTGGTCAAACAAATTTCATCTACCCTGACCCGGGGCAGTGGTAATTCGGGGTTCATGGCCTATTTTGTTAATGATTGGACCATAGGGATGTCGGGTATCCGCTGGGATGGGTTGACGGATACCCTGTCAGTTTCGGGTTCCATGCAATTGGCTCGGACTCGTGCCATGTCGGGGCTATCATCTGATACGACCATGGGATTTGGTGGGGTGGACAAAGGATTGGCCATTCAATCGGCATTGGGTAATGAAGGGGATGCCAATCAGGCCCAATCCTATGCCTTGGCCGATTATCTGATGACCGTGAACAGTACCTGGGGTAGCAGTGCCACACCGGTTGACCTGACGGGTATTCAATTGAAACTGTTGAATGCACCGGGTACTTATGTGTTAAATGGCTCACGGGTAATGGGGTTGTCGGTGGATGTATCGGGTGTGCGCTTGGATCCGGCTGGGTCGGGGTTGGTGTACGCGGCGTTATTTAATGGGGGAAATGTGGGGATTGGCACCACCCGTCCGAGTGTGGCACTTGAAGTGGTGGGGACCGTGTCGGCCAACTATTTTAATTTGCGTGGGGGCTTGGATGTTCCCGCCTTGCAGGTCAATGCGGGGCGCGTGAATAATCCTTTGTTTGTGGCCAAATACCGTGAGTTAACGGGGGTTGTAAAACCGCGTATTGGGATTGGGGTCTCTCAACCCGAGCTGACGGATTATGAATTAAGTGTGGCAGGGGCGGTATCGGTCAATTCATTGTTGGTTTCGGGAGGGTTGGTGGCCACCACCCTTAATATCGGGAGCAATTACAATTTGGTGATAGACGATGAGGGTGAAATTGGGATTGGAACGTCTCAACCTGATTCACAATTATCCGTCAGAAAAACATTGCAAAGTGCCGCCGATGCCACCCAAGAAGGGATGGCGGGTCGCTTTGATACGGTCATTGATGGGGCGAAGCAGGCTGGCAGTGTGTTTTATTATGACCGCGATATCAACGGCTTATTGGTTACGTTGTCTTCGGGTTCGGGTTCGAACTTATCCTCAAAAGGGGTGGGATTAAACATCGATTTAACCCAATTGGCGTTGGCATCTAGTTTTGATCAGGCCAAAGCGTATGGGTTGTATGTGGATGTAACGGGGTCCGGCAACCGCGTAGCGGGTGCGTTTATGGGGGGAAATGTGGGCATTGGTACCACCGAACCTTCGGCCTTGTTGGATGTGAGGGGGGCCATTAAAGCCACTAATCTACTCATATCGGGTCGCTTGGACGCCACCAATGCGTCGGTGACCGTCAATCAATTGTCGGTACTTGACGCCATGGATTTGAGGGGCTCTTTGGTGGTGGATAGCATGGTGGTTAACCGCGAATTGACGGTGAATCAGTTGGTGTTGACGGGGGGATTGACGGCTTCGTCTATGACGGCCAATGCGTTGCGGGTGACCACCTTGACTGTCACCCATAACCTGACACTCACGGGCACCTTAATCGGGGATACGGCGTCCATGAATAGTATCCGCGTGGGCAGTTTAACGGTTGGGGGTGGGACCGCTTCAGGGGCCTTGGTGGTGTCGGGCAATACGGTATTGGACCGCCTGACGGTGCTAGATGGGCTGAGCGTTTTATCGGGCACGTTGAACATCAATGCCAATCAATTGGTGGCCCTTCCATTGGGGAACATTGGTATCGGCACGTCGGCTCCTAGCAGTCGATTGCACGTGGTTGCCCCGTCCTTGGGTGCCTATGTGCCCAGCAATCCCCAAACCTGGGCCCCCTTGGTGATTCAGTCAACCGGTGGCCCAGGCACTGCGGCGGGGATGTTGTTTTCGACGGATGTGACAGGTTCGGGTGTGGCCCCAGATTCGGGGGCGGGGTTGGCTGCGGTGCGAGGGTCTGGTATAGGGGCTGATACCGGGACATCCTTGGTGTTTTTAACCGATTCGGGTGTAACGGGCTCTCGTCCTGTGGAACGGGTTCGCATTGCGTCCAGCGGCGG
>RGUG01000119.1 GCA_010027915.1 bacterium
CCCCATCAGTACCCCCGTTACCAGCCTTACCCGACGAATCGGCAAGGGTGGTTGCGGTAGCCGCAGCAGAACGGGCAAGGGCGCTAGCCGATAGAGCACGGGCGGTGGCGGAGGCGTTGCTAGCGGCCGAAAGGGCAGAACGAGCAGCAGAAGACGCACAAGCCGCTGTCCTAGCCTTACAACACGCCTATCCTTAGCCCTTGATTGGCTTGACACCGTGTTCTACGACGTGATGCTGTTGTATCCTGACCACTCTATCCCCCACCACCGATACCATACGGGGTGTAACGATCGTCACCAAAAGATCCCTGTCAAAAAAGCCATGATGAAAACCTCTGCGAAAATAAGTGATAGTAAAAAGCGAGCAAAGGGTGGAGTATGCGGATGGTAAGACAACAGCGGGTTTATTGGGTGATGATCGACCATCCATCGACTGTCGAATGGGTATCGGTTGACTTAAAAAGTGACGGCATGGGCTGCGTGAAACAAGTGTCAGCCGATGGCATTAAACGCCTTGTCAGCTACTAACGTTGCCAACTGACCTATCATGCCATCTGGTCATCTGCACCCGACAATGGGACGGACCAACGTAGGATGCACCCTTCGTATCGGATTTTGTCTATCCGCATGCGGCATGGGGTTGCCAACCCTATCACTGACCGATTTCAAACGAGCCTTTCTAGGTCAATGAACCGTGTGTCGCAAATTGCCAGAACCCATTCCTTTGGCGGGCTTCCTTGCCATTAGCCAGGTGAGTCCATCACCCCCTTTTGATACCCACACCCATGGTTGACGGACAATACATGGGTGTAATCGACCACCCGTTGATACTGTCACTTATGTTGCGGGGGTATGAGTCACGCCGTTTGATGCCACAGATTCCATTGCCAACACATGGCATCCGTGGCATGGGCCACATACTATCTCGGCCCTTCTTTTTTCGGCCCCATTTTTACGCGATCATCCCCCGTCTTGGCTGGAAAATACATCAAAAATGTGGTCCCTTCATTAATCCCACTCTGAACCTCGATGAACCCACGATGGTTTTTGACAATGGTATGAACCGTTGATAATCCCAACCCTGTCCCTTTACCCGTGGCCTTGGTGGTAAAAAATGGATCAAAAATACGGGCCATGGTTGCTGCCGACATCCCTTTTCCGGTGTCACTCACCACTATTTTAAGGAATGGTCCCGCTTGGCAATAGTCTGGCAACGTGGGATGGGTGTCCCTTGACACCATCACATTGTGGGTGCTCATGGTAATGGTCCCACCATCTGGCATGGCGTCTTTGGCATTAACCCCAATATTTAATATCACCTGATGAATTTGGGTGGGATTGCCCAAAATAACCCAGGCATCTTGCGGGACCGGTACTAACACCACGGCAATCGACTTTGGAAAGGTGGTTTTGGCAAACACGTGGATTTCTTTGAGTATCCCTTTGACATGAACTGGCACCTCATCCTGATCGATCCCGCGGGTAAATTCCAAAATTTGACGAACCAAATTCACCCCTCGCTTGGCTGAATTGTCCAATAAATCAAGCACCTGAATGCTTTTATCATCTTTGCATGTCCCTTTTAACAATCGCACCGACATAAACAATGCGGATAACACATTGTTCAAATCGTGGGCAATCCCCGATGCCACGGCCCCAATTCCTTCCATGCGTTGAATCTGTAAAAATTGTTGCTCCAACCGCTTTTTTTCACTGATATCATGATTGGATATTAAAATATAAGACGTGCCATCCGTTGATTCAATCTGATCCCACTGGGAGTCCACCCAAATGCGTTGACGGTCTTTTCCCACATGCAACATCTCACCTCGCCACGTTCCTTGCGACTCTAATGCCACAAAAATCATGGCCAGTTTTTCAGGGGACTGAATCAACCGATCAATCCGATCATTTGACCTTATTTGCTCCCGTGGCCATCCATATAACACCTCGGCACTATGATTCACATAATAAATGGTGCGATCCAACCCTATGACCACTATGGCGTCTCGTACTTTATCCAAATACAGGGTGTGTTGATGCAGTTGTGCCAAGGCACGACGATAACCCGTTACATCCCGACATACCCCAATCAAGTGGGTGATGCCCTCTTGAGTGGATACAAAAGGATCAAATGACCATTCCCAATACCGTACCCCCGTATTATCCGAATACACCATCAATGCCCCATGGCTCACCGACGTCTGACCCGCCAAACACCCCTCGATTGCGGGTCGAAGGCACCCGACATATTGCGACTCACCAAATAAATCCACTAACGTATGTCCCACCACATCTTCCGTTGATCGACCCAATGCAGTGGTTAGCCAACAATTGGCGGCCAAACACGTTCCATGCGTATCCAATAACACCACCCCCTCTTGGGTGTGTTGTAAAATGGCTTCATACTGTTGTTGTTTGCGTGCATCCGCATCACGCTGAGCCCAAAAGCCACTCTCCAATAAGTTGCTGTGCTCCAACGTGGTGCTTAATATCACATTTAAGTCAAAGACGTTTTGCTCCAGCACATCCACATAATCTACCAATGATCGAAACTGGGCCACTAACTCCAATACAGATTGGGGGTTAACCGCATCCATCCCCTGAATGCTGGCGGCCACTTGGGTTAACTTGTCTCGTAAAACAGGGATACTCGACACCGTGTCTTGTGACAGCGGGGTATGATTAGAAACCATCATGATCACGACCCCTTTTAACTGTCATGTGCCCACTATTCACCTTATGTGTGCCGGTGGCACACGCTTATTAACGCCACTTTTTATTCTGAATCAGGGGATTATATCTCAACCTGAATGCCTATTTCAATCACTTGATTGGGCGGGATGTTAAAGAACATCATGGCCCGTTGGGCATTTTTAGATAAAAACGCAAACAAATGCTCCCGCCATAATGCCATACCGGGCGTTGCGGATGCGATAATCGTTTCGCGTCCCAATACATAGGTTAAGTCAACGGGATCCAGCTGAATACTCCCAATACTCACACGAGACAATAACAACGGCACATCCGGGGTTTCCATGTAGCCATAGCGACCACTCACCTGATAAATACCCGCCCCCCATTCTTTAACCGACACCCTGCCCGTATCGTCTACCGTGGGGACATCCTCGGTTTTGATGGATAACAATACAATGATGTGATGTAACACCCGATTATGACGAAAATTATGGGCCAAAATGGGGGGAACACCCGAGGTGTCACGGGTCATGTAAACCGCCACACCCGGCACACGAACGGGTGGTACGGAGTGAATGTCATCCAAAAAATCAGGTAGTCGTTGGGTCCGTTTGGTCAGCCTTACACCCAATAATTGTCGCCCATCATGCCATGTTGACATGATGATCATCACGGCGGCGGCAATCACCAACGGTACCCATCCCCCATGGGAAATCTTGGCCAAATTGGGAAGCAAGAATGCCCCATCAATCACCAATAACACCAGAGTGACCCCCCCCACCATCACCGGATGCCATCGTGACCAACGCCACACCACCACCCCCATTAACAATGTGGTGATGGCCATGGTCATGGTCACCGCCACCCCGTAGGCCGCAGCCAATGAACCCGAGGTTGGGAAAAACAATACCAAAGACAAGGTGGCACCCAATAATAAATAATTAATGAAGGGAATATAAATCTGACCTTTTTCACGAGATGATGTATGGGTAATAGAGACCCGAGGAAAATACCCCAGCTGAATGGCCTGGTTGGTCAACGAAAACACCCCCGAGATCAATGCCTGAGAGGCAATGACCGAGGCCATGGTGGCCAACAGAACCAGGGGAACCCGTACCACTTCGGGTGCCATATAAAAAAATGGATGGGCCACACTTTGGGGCTGGGTTAACAGCATCGCCCCTTGTCCAAAATAATTCAGTACCAACCCGGGTAGTGCCACCCCAAACCATGCCCACTGAATGGGCCGACGACCAAAATGACCCATGTCTGCATACAATGCTTCGCCACCGGTCACGACCAAAAACACCGTCCCTAATATCATGACCCCATGCCACCCATTGTGAACAAAAAAACGAACTGCCCATACGGGATTGACGGCCTGCAACACCTCAGGAAAATGCCTCATGGCATTGACCCCCATCACCCCTAATACCGCAAACCAAATCAAAATAATCGGGCCAAATAAAAACCCAATACGATGGGTTCCATACTTTTGATTCATAAACAACACCGTTAAAATGACCAGGGTAATGGGTACCACCCAGTTATTGAATGAATGGGTCACCACCCGCAATCCTTCTACCGCACTTAATACCGAAATCGCCGGTGTAATCACGGATTCACCCAGCAGCATGCAGGCACCAAGTGCGC
>RGUG01000120.1 GCA_010027915.1 bacterium
AAAAACCGGGGCAACAAGGGAGATTCCACTACACCCCCTGTTGCTCACACACAGGAGTAAAACCCAGTCCTTCACACTCCCCATCGCAACATCCAAACCAGGGTTTATCCCCCCCACCGCAACCGGGCCCACTCATCCCGCCGTCATGCAAGGCCCACTTTCCAATAGGGTTTGGATATACCCCATGATGGGAATGACTCACTATCCCCGTTGGATGGAGTCGATATGACACAACATGTGGCCCCTCAACAGCCTGCCACCATCGAAATCATGGCGATCGTATTGGTATACATCGATACCATTCGCCCATCGATCGTGGACGCCATTTTGGGTCAACTCCCCCCCACCCTTACCAACACCCTCTTAACCCATGTGCGCACCTTGGGCCCCCTTTCACCCTCCGACATCCACCGTCAATTAGAGGCATCGGGCCTCAATATCATGGCCCTGATCACCCAAATGATCCCCCTTGCACGCCATCAGTCATCAAGGGATCACCCCACGCCTCATCGTGAGGCAGCCGCCGTCACAGCTGCCGACACATCATTTGAAATGTGTGAACACGCCACCCTTCCTGCCCTTTCCCAGCTCATGCACCAGGCGTCAGTCGACCTGCAAGCGGTCATTGTAGGGGCCTTGTCCCCCGCAAAACGAGCCCAACTGTTGGCCGTTTTGCCCGACGAGATGGCCCATCCCTTGCTCATGGCCTTGCACCTACCGCGTATCCTTCAACCATCTTCACTCTTAACACGGATCCAAGACGAAACCCGTCGACAATTGGGAAGCGCTGATATGAGATCCACTCATCCGTTGGTGGCGGCATTGCCTCACTTGCCGTCATCCAAACGCCTGAAGTGGCTCCATGAATCAGAAAAACAACGACCTGGCAGTGTGTATGAACTCATTCGTGATGCCTTTCCTTGCGACAATACCCTCTTACAACGACCCACTTGCCTGGCCTTACTCAATGCGTGTGATGACACGGTCAAACAAGCCTTCATTCAAACGTGGGGCTTATCGCCCCCCTATCCTGAACCATTGCAAGTGGCATCCGGGGTGGTCAGTATGCAATGGGAAATGGCACAAGAAGCCTGGTGGGGACAGGTCACCCATGCATTGCTACACCATCAAACCGATCCTTGGAACGACCCATGAACCGGTATCGACCCATGCATGCGTTTCAATTGACCACGGATCATCTTCGACGATTAAACCGTCAGGTCATGGAACATATCAGCACCCGCTTGCAATCGGTTCATCCCGATATCATGCCCAACGAACCAGTGGTCACCACCGATCACCAGGGTCATCTCAAACCCCACGAGCGGGTACTCATCGGCCTGTCATTGGATGGCATTGGGTTTGAATTAAGCGTGGCACACCCCTTGATTCAACGAACCGCCCACCTGTGCTTGGGCGGCACCCATCCGTCAGGTGTCATGGGGGGAATGGGAGGGTATGGACTTGCCGAAACCACCACCGAACAGGCCCTGATTGAGTGGGCCTGTGAGGCCATTCGTCATCAAGGGTTGATGTTGCATTGGGAACGACTCGAGCCCTTGGCCTCCCAAATGGAAGGCGGGCGTACCACCCATGTGGGGTTTACGTGGCGAGGGGAACCCCTTGGGGACCTGGCACTCCGACTGCCCACCATCGAGTGGCGACCATAATAAGCCGCCCATAGACCGGTCCACCCCCGTCCAAAAAAATAGGCCTAGACCAACCGATCACCTGACATCAGACAAAATAAGTCGGATTCAGCCTATTAATACCACCCAACACGTGCCCCCGCATTGCCTTCCCTTGGTTGACGGATCAACCCAATGAAATCGTGACATAGAAAAAAACAATACCCCGCAAGAAAGAACTAAAAAGGGGGAAGCCACCATCACAAATAGAACCGTCAGCTCACACTGCTTAAGCGTGCTTTGTGTGCGCATACCCAGTGATTTGGTCTCAGAGGAGCATGGAGTCCCACTCGGACTCAATCAACTAGTCCCAGCGGATGCTAATCATTCGCCACCACCCACCCAGACCGCCATTTGTATCCACACAATCTGCCCTTCATTTGCCATCGCATTGCAGCCGATCCTACCGAATAACGATCCAACCGCTTTCATCAACCGTTTGGACATTACGGGTGAGGCCAATGGCAGCATATTACGCATCACGGCTCACGACCCCACCGATCAGGCGATTCTGTTGGCTCTTGGTGATATCAGTCACGGGCTATATGGCACCCCCACTACCTTTCCATGGGTCATCCATACCCAACAACTCAACCGATTATGTGAGTATTGTCGGCGTGATCGAACACCTGAGTTAACCCGTGCCCAAACAACCTTGCATCATTTATTGGGAGAGACCCCCCTATCCGTCATCCCACCCTCCTTTGATCGAAACACCGCACCCCTATTGGATCATGTAAGACTCGATGTTAGTGGGTGTCTAGAGTCGGATCGGCCGTATATATCCGCCTGGTTGGCCACCCTGACCACCCCACCACTGTCATGTCAGCTCGAGCATGCCACAATCAGTGCCACCCAACTACAAAGCATCCTACCCATAACCGATCTTTGGATGGGAATCAAAAACACCTTGCTCTCGACCTATTCTTTACATGAGGACGCCACATTGGCAACCATTTGGCAGGCCATCCATCCCCATACGCCCCTACCTATTGATGCACCTGCCACCGTTATACCCATCCTCATGGGCACGTTGTCGGGCACCGTCGCACCCTCCCTAAGCGCCACTGCCATCCTGGCGCATTGCCTCACAACAGCGGGAAGCACCCACACCATACCTGATCATGGTCCTATGACGGGACATCCCAACCCTGCCTATCTAACCGCTGCCTTCACAATGCTCCACACCCTGGGTCAACAATTAAGGCAAAGGGTAACACCACGCCCATCTTGTATCCCAATATACCGCCAGATACCCCCTATCCCCTCCACTGCTCAAGAGACCATCGAGACCCTCATCAACACCATCACGGTCCAACTGGAATCTGAACGCAATGTGCCAAAAGCCCATCGTATCAACCATGCGATCCAACTCATGCGATACGTCAACCACGCCCTGGCGATTCAACAATACAGCAGCACCCATCCAACCCATCCAGCATTCACCCCATCACTGCGATCCATATGGGAAACGACATGTTCGATCATCGAGCACATGACCCAAAATCCTGACATAACCTCGACACTCTATCGTTTGCGTTCAGACCTATCCCATACCATCCTACCCACGGCTCTAAGCAACAGAGCCCGTACCATTCACACATGGGTGTTACAAGATTGGCAAAAAATACAACACACCCTTCCCCCCCAAACGATACTGGACCCTACTTCTCAACCGTCTAAGACGGTCACAACTCATCGGTGGGGTCGCGAATTTAGCACATTTCAACAGGCCATTACCCCACCCCCTGATCACCCCTCTTACCAGAAGATCCTTCAAGGGATTGCGGCTATCAACACCGAATTTTTGCGTCACGTGGGCAATCCCCTTGGACAACTCGTTTTTGACATGATGAGGAAAATAGTGGCAGATCTGACAACCCTTCAACGCACATCTCAGCAATACGAACGGGTTCTCAGCCACTTGCACAATGAACTCTTGGAATGGGATACAGACCCACATTGTGCCAGCGGATTAAAAGGTCGTGTACAATCGTTGCTCATGTGCGTGACGGCCAACACACAATGCCATGAGACCGTGACCCAGGCATTAGTGGCTTGGTTCCAACCCCACGTTGGGGGGGCAGAAAACAGTATGCAAGTTGAAGTAATACGGGATGTCTTACACGAACAAGGCTTTGCACCCCCTGAACCGAACCACCCCATCGAATACCCTGAATTTTATACCTGTTTTCAAAAAAAAGTCATTCAAATTTGGCAGCATCAAGGTCATCAGGAGGCCATTCAATCCACCCTATTAAACGCCGTCAAGCAATTCTATATGCAAGAAATCGATGATATCCTCTCCCAAAACCCGAGTGGGATCACCCAAGTAACGGGTTTCTTTCAGCAACTTGCCCACTCAGGCCTCATTGATCGCATACCCGACCACGTGATGACACAGTATGTTCATCAAACAGGCGATTACCACTTCAATCGCACGGCGTTAGAGGTACTCATGACCCAATTGACCCCCACGATTGCCACCCGTTTGGGACTGTTACACCCCGGCCCCTGAGTCAGGTGATCCATCGACCTGTCCATCCCCGCAATCCCACCTGTTGGCTCAGGGGTCAACGGACCCACCCCAACACCTGGCACCCGCCTCAC
>RGUG01000013.1 GCA_010027915.1 bacterium
ATTTTTGGGTGAAAAAAAAGCCACCCCGCCCCCCCTGTCATGGGACACTCTTCAAGCCGAACGTCAGAGTATTACCTCGTCATTGGCATTGTTGATCGAAAAAATAACATCCGCACTCGAAAAACGACCCACTTTAACGGAGCATCAGGGGGATTATGACAAGGAATCCCAAGCGTTGCGACTGGTGATGCAACAACGCCAAAAAGAATACAATGCCATCGAAGCGGACGTGCTACAAACCCAACAAGAAATCAAAATAAAGCATATCGAGCGTCAGGAACTCCAATTGCAGTTGGATCACAGCCTCAATCTGCTGTCTCAAACCACCCAAACAACGGGACCTGAATACCAGCGACGGCTATTTGATCAACAATCCCTTCAAAAGAGTATTCAAAACAAAGAGACCTTGGTCCATACATTGGGCAACCTGCTGGCCATGAAAGAGCGTCGATTGTCAGAATCGAAAATGGCCCTTGATAGGGCCAGCGAAGCGGTAGCCTCACGAGACAAAGCCATTGGTTTTGATCGTCGCACATTATGGCAGTTTGACACGGCATTATCAAAAAAAGTGGGTGACTTGATCTCATACCAATCGTGGGCTAAGGGATATGAAGCCCGATTAAAAAAAGTGAATCAGACCCAACCCAACCCATCTGCCTTTGCATTGGAATGGTCTGAACTGGCCAGCGGCAACCGTCAAATCGAAGCCGTTTTGAAGCTTGTCGCTCAAGTCTCCCTAACGGTTCCTCCCCCATCCCAACCCAAGCCGCGGCCTGATAAGACACATTGGTTGCAACAGTCTTATTGGGCCATGGGTGCCCGTTGTGGGTATCAGTGGTTGTCGGACCCCACCTATACTGACGGGCCGGTCTGTGGGGCACATGTATGGGGTGATGGGGGTAACGGCTGGGCATTTCGTGCCGGCATGTCCTGGGTGTCGGCCATGAAGCAATACCGAAGCAAATCAGTATGGCAAACCCAATGGCACCTCATGCCACGTCTGCTAACGGCATTGGATGGGGCGGTTTATGGCATCCTGGGGGGACGTTGGGATGAGGTATCGGCGGGACTTTCCCCGGAGTATGGGGCCAATGTGATGGGAAGTGTGGATGTGGTGGGGGGAAAAGAATGGGGGATTTCGCTCTCAGTCAATCGACGATTGGGAGAATTTTCCCCTCCCGAAGAGGCCATGCCCCGTCTGGAATCCTCCCTATCACCACATCTTTCGTTGGGGGTTGAAGGGGTCAAACGAATTTTTCGTTTTAAAACGGTCTCACTGGATGGCTTGAAGGGTCACTGGGCCCAATCGGATATCGAGCGGATGGTCAAACTGGGATTGCTAGATGACACCCAAGCACCCATTTTACCCAATCGGCTCTTAACCTTTTTAGAGGCGGCACGCATGATCGCGTTTGCCAAAAATGCGCCGGTACTGTTGGCATCGGAACCCCTTCGTATTTGGTTTACCATCTCTAACACGGAAGGGGTTCCCGTTTTGGTAGGGTTAGAAGCATTGGGTCCCGATGGCAAGACGGTGGGTACACTCATTGAGCGTCAGGTATACCCAGAAGGCCAACACATGTTATCTTGGGATACCCCCGTGTTATTACCTGATATGACCGTTCCCCTATCCCTATCGGTGGTGTTGTCATTGTGGGATCAAGGGGGAAATACCTTGGCCCAAGAACAATTAGAGATACCCGTCATGATGTATGATTCCCTTGGTAAAGTGGAGGCGGCACTGGCTAGAAAATCCGACACGATGCAAACCCAACGTCGCTTGTTTTCAGAATGGCAAGCCATGGGGAATGCCAGCACCAGCTTGACCTCGGCACAAAACCTAAAAAATCGTCCCAAGGCCACAAAAATCAATCCAAATGGGGAGTTGTCACGCCTTTCATTTGTGATGGCGGTGAGTAATGTGATCAAGTCCATTCGTGGTCTCAAAACCGTGACCACCTCTGATTTAAGTCCTTACCGGGATGTGGACTCCTTTCCCAAAGACGCCATGAATAGCTTGTATCTTTACACCACTGAATTGGAATACGGTGGCGATACCAACGGCAATTTGCGCCCGTTTTCCAACATCACGTTGGCTGAAGCCAGTCGAATTGTCTCGCGGTTATTGGATTGGCAAGAAAAAAGAACGGGGATATTGATACCACGCTAAAGAGGAAAATAAGTCAAGTTGGGGAGCCCAATGGGCCATTAAGAATCCCTTTGATTTCGCTGACGGCCTGGGTAAGCCCCACAAACAAGGCACGGCTGATAATACGATGGCCAATGTTATAGCCTGTAATATCTGCAATCGATACCAGTCGGGGAAGGGTTTTGTGAGACAAGCCGTGACCCGCATGGCATGTAAGCCCACACAATCGGGCCATGCTGGCGGCGGTTTTAATGCCTTGAAATGACAAAGGGGCGTGAGGGTCTCGACTGTAAGCGGCAGTATTTAATTCAATCATACTGGCACCACAGGATTGGGCCGCCATAATCTGATCCGGATCTGGGTCTACAAATAATGACACCCTGATGCCATCATCTTGCAATCGGTTGACCACCTCTGAGAGCCACGACTGCTGAGCCTTTACCTGTAACCCCCCTTCGGTTGTAAGTTCGTGCCTTTTTTCGGGCACCAGGCAACAAGTCGCCGGTTTGATATGACGGGCCACGGCGATCATCTCTTCGATGGCCGCCATTTCAAGGTTGAGCGGGATACCAAGTTCAGCCAATGCGATAACATCGGCATCCTGAATATGCCGTCGGTCTTCACGCAAATGAACGGTGATACCATCGGCACCGCCCGCCATCACGGCGGCGACGGCCGCCAATAAGTCGGGATCCCCCTCCTTGCGTTGTTCACGCAAGGTGGCGACATGGTCCACATTGACACCCAGTGTGATCATCGTTTTTTTTCCCACAACCATTCAATGGTCTGTCTTAACCCTTCTTCAAATGGCATGCGTGCACGCCATCCCAATTGGGTTTCAAGTTTACTCGGATCAATGGCGTAGCGCCAATCGTGACCCGGTCGGTCGGACACATGGGTCACCAATGTACGATACGACCCATTGGGATGGGGATACAAGTCGTCTAGTTGCTCACATATCTTCTGAATGAGTGCATGATTGGCCCATTCATTTCGGGCCCCAATTAGGGTGGTCTCACCTGCTTGTCCTTGCTGAAACACCAACCCAATCGCGGCCGCATGATCCCCGACATACAGCCAATCGCGGACCTGATGACCGTTGCCATAAAGGGGAATAGGTTGCCATGCTTGGGCACATCGCACCACCGTTGGAATCAGTTTTTCATCGTGCTGATGGGGACCATAATTATTGGAACAATTGGTGGTCACCACATTCAAGCCATAGGTATGGTATGCTGCCCGAACCAAAAAATCGCTGGCGGCTTTGGTGGCACTGTATGGCGAATTGGGTTGGTAGGGTGACAGTTCGGTGAAATACCCAGTGGATGACAACGCCCCATATACCTCATCCGTTGACACATGATGGAACCGAGACGATTCGTAGCCAGGTTTGGGTTGGTGGGGAGATACCATCCAATGAGAACGGGCGGCTTCGAGCAGACAAAAGGTTCCCTGTACATTGGTGGTCACAAACACGGCGGGACCCGCAATGGCATTGTCCACATGACTCTCGGCGGCCAAATGAATCACGTGTCGAATATCATGGGTCTCAAACAGGTGGGCAAGTAACAACGAATCTTCAATCCGTCCCTGTACAAACAGACAACGCTCATCCAAATACGACTCGATATAAGGCAAATGACCCGCATAGGTGAGTTGGTCGAGTACCAGCAATTGCCATTCCGGGTGATGGGTGCGACACCACGCCACCACATGAGACCCGATAAACCCTGCACCCCCCGTAATCAATATCATGACAACACCCCCCTAACGTACTCAACGTATGTTGAGGGTGGCATCTGTTCGCACCATTGTGACAATGTTTGGTGTGAGACATAGCCCAGTTGAAACGCAATTTCTTCAAGGCACGCCACTTTAAGGTTTTGTCGTTTTTCTATCGTGGCCACAAACATAGCCGCATCCAACAACGAATCGGGGGTTCCGGTATCCAGCCAAGCAAACCCGCGACCGAGGGTTTCAACCGATAAGAGGCCGTCGGTGAGATACCCCTGGTTTAAATCGGTGATTTCAAGTTCCCCTCTTGCCGACGGGGTCAATTGCTTGACACGCTCTGTGACGGTATGGTCATAAAAGTACAACCCCGTTACGGCATGGTTCGAAGCCGGAATCTTGGGTTTTTCTTGAATACTGACGGCCCGCTTTTCATGATCAAAGGCCACCACCCCAAACCGCTGGGGATCTGACACATGATACGCAAACACGGTGGCCCCCTTGGGCTTCTGTACGGCGGCTTTTAACAGCTGGCTTAAGCCACGGCCATGAAAAATATTGTCGCCTAAAATCAAGGCCACAGGGCCGCCATTTATCCAGGTTTCTGCCACCAAAAAGGCTTGGGCAATGCCACCCGGCGTGGGTTGAACGGCATATTGCAATGAGATGCCCCATTGTGACCCATCGCCCAAGACCTCTTCAAATCGGGGGGTATCTTGAGGGGTTGAAATAACCAACACCTCCCGAATACCCGCCAGCATGAGCACCGACAGGGGGTAATACACCATGGGCTTGTCATAAACCGGCAACAATTGTTTTGAAATGGCCCTGGTAAGCGGATACAAGCGTGACCCATGTCCCCCTGCGAGTACAATGCCTTTCATGGGTGTAAGGCCCGGTCAATCGCCGCACACAAGAGATGCCCCATCATGATATGACATTCTTGAATCCGCATGGTGCAACCCGACGGCACCTTAATGCAGGGCACCAGCTCTGCCATCTTGCCACCCGTAGCCCCCGTCCATCCGACCACGGACATGCCGGCGGTTTGGGCCACCGGAATGGCCGCCAAAAGATTGCGGCTATTCCCGCTGGTTGAGAGGGGAAAAAAGACATCGCCTGAACGACCCAGGGCCTGCAATTCGCGGGCAAATACCTGTTCGTACCCGTAATCATTGCCAATGGCCGTAAGACTGGCACCATTCATGCCCAATGCCACCGCTGACAGGGGGGGGCGCTCGGTGATCAATCGCCCCACAAATTCACCCACAATATGTTGACAATCGGTGTAACTGCCCCCGTTCCCGGCGAAAAAAAGGGTGCCACCTTGTTTTAATGCCACAATGGCCAGTTCAATGCATTGTCTCAGGCCTGCCATGCACGCTTCATCGGCTAAAAAATGTTCTTTGACTGCGATGGACTGACGAATCATGGATTCGATCATTGGACACCTCCATTATTGAATGACCATAGTGTATCGTGAGAGAATGGGACAAACAAGCAAATCCATGATGAATGATGAGGCGTTTTTTATTAGCATTTGTATTACAGGGGCATCAGGTTTTATTGGCACCCATTTGGTTAGGGGGTGTGTGGCAGCAGGCCATCGGGTGGTAGCCTTCGATCGGTCCCCTTGCCCGAATCCGCTTGAATGGCACGGCCAAGCGGTTGAATGGGTACTTGGGGATGTCACGGACCCAGTGGCAGTGGGGCGTGCGTTCAATGGGTGCGAGGCGGTGTTTCATCATGCGGCGGAAGTGTCAGTCCATGATTCTATTCATCGACCACTCGATACCTTTCATACCAATGTGCAGGGTACCGCCGTGGTCTTAGAAATGGCCCGAACCCACGGTGTGTCATTGCTTACCTTTCCATCCTCAGCAGCGGTCTATGGCAACAGCGACCATCCCGTGCAATCTGAAACCGACCCCATTGCTCCCTTGTCTCCCTATGGGGTGAGCAAGTGGATGGGTGAATGCTTGTGTCAAGCTTACCAACAACAATACCAATTAAATTGTCTGGTCTTACGGTACTTTAATGTCGTTGGCAAAGGCCAGTCTCCCAACTCGCCCTACGCAGCGGTGATTCCCAGGTGGATTGAACAAATAGAAAAAGGGATGCCCTTGTCTATTTATGGCGACGGCATGCAAACCCGCGATTTTGTGTCAGTGGACGTGATTGTCGCCCTTCATTTGCACGCATTGGGTCGTCAGGCCCCCCATCACCCACTCAATGTGGGATCCGGAAACGCCATGACGGTTGCAACATTAGCCGACGTGCTGCAATCCGTCATGGAAAGGGAGGTGGGGGTGACCCATTACCCCCCACGCAACCAGGAAGTACGGCACTCGTGTGCCAATACCCAGTCCATTCATCGCATGTTTCCGGGCTTAAAAATCGAGGCATTGGCCCATACCCTTCGTCAATGGGTATCCCCCCATCAAGACACTAACACATGTCACATGCCATTCAACACCTAGGTAACTGTGGGCATCAAAGACCACATATTGGGTCTTGTCACCATTGTCCTTACCCACCGTCCCCATTGTTCACGAGGGCCAGTAAGGCCACTGGGATGTTTCAACATATCACCCATCGCCGTTATCTCAGGAGTGCCCCATCTCGAGAACAAATCCAGGCCATTGAGACCTTGCTTCGGTCCATCATTTTGATTGGATTAAACAGAGCAGCTCATATGGAGAAGGGTAAACAAAATAACCCAGAACTCACTTCAACCGCCCAGTTTTTCAGGCAACACCCGGTTACCCCGCCCTACCTGTTGTCACCCTTTCGCCTAGCAAATGAGAGCGAATGGGTGCCCCTGCATCTATCCCACTCACCCCCTAATGACACCGAATGGTGGGACCACCTGCGTTGTATTCTCGACACCCTCTTAACGGGTCCACATGATTCACGATATGAAAAGCAGTGTTTAGAAGAGATCAAGGCCATTCTCTTTCCAGATCAGCACGATTCGACGCCCCCCACGTCACCACTCAGTCGGTTATATGCGCACCCAACTCAACGACTCATCCAATTGGCCAATACCTTTCAATTGCAGTATCAGAAGATGCACCAAAAAAGCCCCCCTTATCCTAACCAATCGTTTCTTAATCGTGCCGATCACACCTTATTACGCTTTCGCCCAATCGATGGGTTCCCATCAGACATTCAACCCATTGTCACCCCCCGATCCCAAGAAACAGCCCCTGTTGATCGCCCATCCCGTCCCATTAACCCAAAACCAAAGGCTTGTATAGGAGCCGCCGTCAGCCAACCGGGACCTGGCCAAGTATCCTCCCCTCGGTTGGCACCCGTGCGAATATCCCCACCTATCCTGGCACCCACGCGGCCAAGACCCTCATCCCCCTGCCCTCCCCCAGAAAAGGAAGTGATACCCGCATGGCGTGTCATGGCTGATTGGATCAGTGGGATGTGGGATCATCCCCATCATTCTGAGGGGGGTTATCAAAAGTATCCAATCAAAAAACAGTGGGAATGACACCCATCAGGCGGTATCACTCCCGTTGTCTTAACGACGCGTGGGCTTTATGATGACATCTGTGACAGTTGTTTATCATAGGAGCGTATATGACACCCCAATGGCAACCCATTTTAACTTCTCTTACCGACATTCTCGTATCAGAATGGGAGGGAATATGTAAAATCAGCATCAATCGCCCCCATGTCCGCAATGCCTTTCGACCCGAAACCATTGCCTCCCTTCAAGCAGCATTCGAATGGGCCCGTTTCGCCTCTCATATTGGGGTGATTGTCTTAACCGGTGAAGGCCCCGATGCCTTTTGTGCTGGGGGTGATCAAAAAATACGGGGAGAATCGGGTTATCGGGACGAACAAGGAAATCACCACTTGAATGTGTTGGATCTGCAACGTCAAATCCGCACCTGCCCCAAAGCCGTGATTGCCATGGTGGCGGGCTACGCAATTGGTGGGGGACAAATTTTGCACATGATGTGTGATCTTAGTATTGCGGCCGATACGGCTATTTTTGGACAAACGGGACCCAAAGTAGGTTCATTTGATGGGGGGTTTGGTGCATCATATATGGCCCGCATTGTGGGCCAAAAAAAAGCCCGTGAAATCTGGTTTTTATGCCGGCAATACAGTGCCCAAGACGCCCTGTCGATGGGGTTGGTTAACGCCGTGGTTCCCTACGACCAGCTAGAACCCGAAACGGTTCGGTGGGCCCAAGAGATTTTGGGGCATTCACCCCTTGCCATTCGGTGTATCAAATCAGCATTAAATGCGGATTGTGACGGGCAAGTTGGGTTGCAAGAATTAGCAGGTAACGCCACCATGTTGTATTACATGTCTGACGAAGCCAAGGAAGGTCGTAATGCCTTTATTGAAAAACGACCGCCCAATTTCAAGCCGTTTTCTCGTCAATCATGACCCTTATTACCTGCCCTGTGGCCCAAATGGCCCATTCACATCCCCAGCACTTGGCCATCGAAGGGGTTCAATCTGTTTCGTACGACCAACTAAATAACCGGATTAGGCAATGGCATACCATGCTTCGCCCATTGGCGCCGGGCGAGGTGGTGGTCTATCGGATGGTATCCCCATTGGATGAAATGGCCATTATGTGGGCCTGTTTTCGGGCTGGCCTTATTGCATACCCCCTAAGCAAATTATTGGATTACGACGGTATATGCCATGCCATTCAATTGGCACAAGCCGCCGTCATGGTGTCAGACCTGGCCATACCTGAGCCGTTTCCTGTGCCCACGCTCACCCCATCTGAGTTGGAAACGGGGGAAAAGGAGAATGACACGTTGAGCATGGACCAACCCTGTTTGTTGGTGGCAACATCGGGCACCACGGGTGAGCCTCGCTTGGCGTTGAGTACCGTGGGACAATGGGTCTGGAATGCCATGGGGGTATTATCGGTGTTTCCGATGACACCGCAGGACAAGGTATTGCTGTGCTTACCACGCAGTCACATGGGTGGCATTGGGGTGGTATGTCGTACCATGATGGCAGGTGCTACCCTGGTGATACCCCACCAAGCCGATGCCTTATCTGACATCATCTCTGGCATTACCCATGTGTCATTGGTGCCCACCCAACTGCAACAGTTAGCACCCAACAGCCCGCCAAGCACGCTACGAAGCCTCTTGGTAGGCGGGGCTGATTTACGGCCCGAACTGGCGACCCGCTACTATCAATGGCCCATACAGGCAGTGTATGGGTGTACAGAAATGGGGTCTACGGTGGCCATCCATACCCCATCTGGATGGGACCCTTTGCCATATCGAGAGATGAGGATCACCGCAAACGGATGGATTCAATTGAAAGGTGAGACCCTGTTTTCGGGGTATTATCATCCCCCCATGGTGAGGTTGGCTTTGACGCATGATGGGTGGTTTGAAACCCATGACCGCATCACCCCCGAAACAGATAACCGAATCAGTCGTGGCGAAGAATGGGTTAATTCGGGGGGTGAATCCATCAGTGTGATGGGCATTGAATCGGTGTTACAAGGGGTATGTCACAGCTGTTTGGTGGTAGGGGTGGATGATGATATGTATGGTGAACGACCCATTATCATGGTCCAAAACCCTCAAGACAGGGTATTTTGGGATAAGGTCAACACCTTAAAAGGGGCCATGAAGCCGTTGCAAATAGTGGACTGGCACCCTCAGATTAACCCCCACGAAAAAACAGCCCGTTTGAAGCTAAAAAGGCTATATCAACAAAAAGCCTTAACCCCCTTAACACAAGAGGGCTCGTTAGGTAACGGATAAAAAGAGCTGTTGGATTGGCGGGTGCGTAGCAAACCAAGATCAACAGGGCTAGGAAGAAAGATATCGCAGTTCAAGTTGGGTATCCTCAATGGCATCAGGGAAATGGGTGTGTAAAAATAATGTCAGCCCCCCTTCAAATAACACGGCATCGTACCATTGATCCAAATGGGTCAGGCTACTTTTGAGTAGTGAAGGAATAAAAACCGATAATTCTCTGGTGTTAATGGCCCTGTTTTTTTGGCGTCGCCACGCAATCAATTCGGCTAATAGGGTCATCCGGAATGGAAGTGTAACGGTTAAGGAAGGCACCGCCGTCAAGGCCCCAGGTAACAAGGTGTGATAGTGACTGCGTTGAATAGCCCGCCCCATCACCTGTAACAGTTGGTACGCACGGAATGGTTTTTGGAGATAATCGGATGCCCCTTGTTTAAAGGCGGTTTGAATTAATTCAAGCTCATGATACGCCGTTAATATGACCATTTCACTGTGAGGTGAATGATCACGAATCGGAGTCATGAGATCCAGCCCGGATCCATCTGGTAACCCGATATCCAATATCGCCAGTTGCCAATGAGTCGTACCATCCAACAACCCTTTTGCTTCATGAATGCTAGATGCAATGGTAACCTGGCAATGCCCTTTGGAATGCAAGAGGGCTTGAATGGGGGCTGCAATCATGGGTTCATCTTCAAGTAGCAAGACCTGGGCAAGGGGTGGGGATGCTAAAAGGCCCTGTGTTAATTGATCCGCCAGCCGTTGGGACTCTTCGTTTTTGGTGCACCCAAATAAAATTAAAAAATCCGAGGGCCCAAGGGTTTGACCTTCCTGACGACGCTTGCTTAACAACTCGTGGGCCAACGCCAATCGCACATCCATTTGTGATATCATTTTTTTTTGCATCAACTGCTCGGTTTGATCAAACCAGTTGGCTTGTGATCGAATTTGTTGAAGGTACGTGCCCAACACCCGGGATGACACATCATAGGTAAGGTATACATAGGCCCCCAACCCCATGCTGGCAATGGCCCAATCAGGATTCGAGGTGGGAGCCAACACGACAACTTCTTGATACGGAGAAACCAGTTTTAGGTGCTCTAACACCGCCAAGCCGTCTTCATCTGGCACCAGCAAATCCAATACGATGGGGGCTTGCGACATGTAGGGATTGGCATGAAGGGAATCGATCACCGATGCAAATGTAGGTAAATAAAGCACTTGTTGGGTCTGGTCTAAGTCATTTTTTAGTCCACTTGCACCATCTTTAAATGGCCCAATGAGTACCACCGATTGAATCATAACATCCTCCCTTTTTTGTGCGACAACCCGTTCATTCCCTGGGAAATGGGGTTTAAAACCCATTGCCAGGCATGCGGTGGATGGCATCAATAAGGGAATCATTCGTGCCATATCTGGTTAAATCGCACCTCATACGTGTATACTTTAAATCCCATGGGGGCCCATAGCTCAGTTGGTCAGAGCAGCCGGCTCATAACCGGTAGGTCCCAGGTTCAAGTCCTGGTGGGCCCACCATATCACCACTGGTTTTACTCTCTTGTGGCTAAAACCCAATACACGGCTCGTAACACGTAACGCAAAGGGTTTCGTCTGTAACCCATCAAAAAGTGTGGGGAGTAAGAGGCTAACCGGCGTGCATTAACGGTGGGATTGCCTCCCCTTACTCAAGGGATCAAGTTCGGCACATTACCCTAGTGCCTCTAAAATGCCCGTCCCTGCCATTCAATTCATTGGCGTGATCAATGTATTTTTTATCTGGTTTTGAAGGCTTGGTAACTAGCACATGAGGTTTGCAAGGGTCATGTCAATAAGTGAAATGGGTCAGATGACATCATGGTTACTTTGACCACAGGATTGTTGGTTACCAACCCAAATTTCCCAAACGCTTCGGTAGCAACGCCAGCTCAATTTACCACAGTGCTTATCAATCGTAGGGCGGCTAGAAAAGCGGTGCATTCGAAAAAAGAGTCTCTATCTTTGGCTTGATTGACCGGGGGAAGTACCGTAATGAGCACACCATCTACAACCCATACGATGTCCGGTTGACGTGTATGCCCGGCCCTTTAATCGCACCCTGATTGAGGGCCACTGACTGGTGTTCGGGTGTCACTCAAGCATGGGTAGGAAGTACGGGGTTCACCACCCCCTTGACGCTACTTGGGCACCCCACCAACCAGCCGCTGCTGGTCGTATCGGTAATCCGACGGCAAGGACGGGATGCCCACGTCTTGCCACAGACTTACAACATGCTCAGAAGCAGCGGGGATGATGTTTCCCCGCATGATAACACAACCCCTCGTACGGGGTTATAAAGAGCATGAAACAAGAGGTAAGCTGGTCATGTGGGCAAAAAAAGAATGACTGGTGCAATGGACTCACAGTCTCAATGGGGCTGAGGGGAGTGTCGTCTAAGCTCTGGACCTGAACTTACCTCAATGTCTCCCAGTCCATTTGAATTCACGCCTGTCTGCCCATCAGTGTCTATAGTTAAGATCTGGAAACGCCCACTTTTGGTCAGAATTTCCAAAAGAGCTGAGTATTGAGTAGTGGATACCCCCAACACAAAGGTTCCAAGAAAAGGACCATGTCCGCAAACCGTTGGGACCGAACGCTCCGTGATCATGCTGGCGATTCGCATTTGCTCTTCTTTAGTGGCAGAACCAAAATGAGGGTCAATGAGTAGCGATCCCCACGACAAGGTGTTTTCGCCTATTTTTAAACGCTGGGTAGGTGGCATTAAGGGATTCTGACGCCACTGCCCTTCTCTTTCTTGACGTGTCATGTTGGTTATCATGGGTCGAATACCCAAAGAATCGGCTGGTACGACCAGTACCACGGGGGTTTGATCATCTTTGGCCGTAACCCATTGGTTGGCATCGTGCAAGGTTTTGGCAATGGCCAGCGTTGACATCCAGTTACTAAGGGCGATCAACATCACCTTAAATAAATAGATCAAGGAATGAAAAGAATCAAATTGTTTTAAGCTTTTGATAATCGCTGTATCGGATGCCGACACACCAGGTATAAGGCATGTGTCATGGGAGGTGATGAGGTCATTGACCACATGTCCCTTGTACGCCTCTATCAACAAAAAAAACAGGCTGTAAGCCCCGATGAGTAATTTGCCTGTATGCGTTAAAACGGCCAGGGCATTTTTTTTGGATTGTAACGTTTTGTTCATGTGATGGCATTGCTCGGCCGTCATCAGTTTAAGCCGAACCCCACCCTCATGAGGAAACGCCACCAGGCCCATTGAAAGATTCTCTGCTTGCTTCAGTTCATCTAGCTTTTTTGTGATCAAGGCTTCAATCCGAGTCATCTCTGATGGGTCGTCGCTTACTATCATTAACGCCGGAATGGGTTGAATCATTGCGGGCTGAATCTCATCAACCCAACACCCTTCCGGGCTAGCGCTAACCCATTGCGACAGCTTCTGCAAACGATTCCAATAGGCATGGCATATGCCATCAATCATCTCCTGATGGGATTGAGTAGAATGATCAACGCAACGCAACGCACTTTCTAAACGTGGCCCATCTAATATGACACCCTGTTGGTTGGCACTCGATAACGCCATCCATAACCGGCGGTTCACTCGAATCGAATCGGTGGCGACGGTAATATGTTCAAGTAATACACGCCATGCCCCATCGGTAAGGCGAGGTAAGTCACCTGACTGACTTTTATGATGGATTAATTGCATCAAACGAAAGGTATGATTGTTGCCTGGGTCAGGGAAAATAGAGGGATGTTGTAACATTGTGACCATCTTTGAACGGGAGAGTAATGGGTGAATGGCCTCCGGGTGATTGGTCGTGCCCAAGATGAGCATTGAAAAAGGGAGTCGTAGGGTACTGCCAGGTAGTTGAAAATAGTTGTTTGTCATATGGTTTAGGAGCATCGATTGCTGATGGGTCGATAGCTGGTCAAGATTCTCGCAAATAACAGGGTTTCCAAATGATGAGGCGGCTTTGCCAAGCATCAAACGTTGTGACGGTACTGCTGCATTGGGATCCTCCCATCCCGATAACTCATGAAACGATAAGTCACCCACTACCACGGGGACCCCTTCGCACGAAAAAATAGACGGGGTGTCGTCGTGCCGATGTTTGTCAACATTACCCAATAACCACAACAGGACAAACCCCTGGCAGGCCAACAAAAGATCATTAAACAATTGACACGCATAGGAATAATTAAAGGCCATCGTAAACAATGGCTTGTCTCGATACAGCGTTTCATCGCTTACATACTCATGGGGTCCCATCATGTTTTGGCCTAAGGTGGCATAGCGTATTGGGTCAGGCAATGAGTCTAAGTCCATGTCTTGGCATACCACCATTCGGTCAGCAGAGGGAATCAATTTAGCGGCAAAATAAGCATAGTTCGCCATGATATAACCCAAGGTCATCAATACACCCCCGGCCAACGCCTTCCCTTTGCGTTCCCTCTGTGTTTTGAGTTTCTCCCGATCGGCTAAGACCCTATCGATTTGCTCACGGGTGCTAAGGTAATAGGCGTCTTTCTGCCCCTCACGGATCACCATTACGTACCGTTGTTGAAGGCCAAGACGCTCTCGCTGGGTCTTAAGATACTCACACAAAGCCAACATGAGGCTGGTTTTGCCATCACCATAATCACCATGCAAGACCAACAATGAAGAAAGGGGGGGCAATCTCTTAAACAACGAGGAAGGCAGATCTTGAATAGGAATTCCTTTGGCACTGTCACCTGCATAATTAATGCAGCAAGTAATCAAGTCATGATAATGAGTTAAAAAAGTATCTACGGTGTTTTTAAATCTTTGAATAGTCTCTGAATGGCCCACAATACCTGAAAAAGGATCCGATAAAAGCGGGTATTGGGCTAAGGTTGACTGAATAAGAGTAGTGGGTGTGCCAGGATCATTCGAACGGGCGGTGGTAACACATTGTAAAGGTGAGGTAGAAGGTAACGCAATAATACGAAACATAAAAAACCCCCTTTAATGTCATATGACAAAAAATATAGTGGATGAAATGATGTAAAAATAATAGATTATGACGCTGTTTCTTGCAATATATAATGGGTACTTCGTCCCGATCCCCTGGTCATAATCAACCCCTTATTCACCATATCGGTTAACTCTAAATGGGCGGTTTTGTGTGACACCGAATAAAGCGACCGGTATTTTTTA
>RGUG01000121.1 GCA_010027915.1 bacterium
GCCTATAGGGGGTGACCCTCCCAACACTTGATGGGGTGGGATAGAATGGGTTTGAGCATGGGTTGCCTGTCTTGAGCCTGTGACATGATCCGTGGTGCCCGTGATGCTTCCCCCTTCGTTTTTGTTGCCCCGGTCTTACCATCTGTCTGTTAAGGATTACCTGTTAGACACTGGGATCATCGTTTAGATTCAGTCCATCTAAACGGACGCATGGGTCAATCAGATGAGTCATTTTTTTGACGGTTTGCATGGCATGATGCCTGCCGATTGGCCTTTCCCTTCTACCCTTATCCACATGTATCGAGATTTCCGGTGGACGTTCCATGTAAAAGACTGGTACCACCACGCCCTCCTGAAGACCGCTGAGAAAAGAAGTGACAAGTCAACCGTGAGACCATCGTGGATCAATAGGGAGGGTATGGCAAGAAAAAAGAGGGCTTGTATGGGTGATGATCACCATCCAATCAATGAACGGTGAAGAATGGGTATCGATGACTTAGAACTCGATGGCATGGGCCGTGGCAGGCCAGTGTAAGCGGCTGGGTTCCCCTATCAGCGTTCGATGGTAAGAGGGATTAATGGCGACATCGTGTGATGAGATCACTAACAGTGACGGATACCACCTGCTTGCTCACCATTCCATCGTCCCTTACACATGAGCTGACTGACTTTTTTTTTACCCTGTGTCAGTGCTGGTTTCGTGCCGCATGGTATGATCCTGTTTTTCTGGTTAAGTCCTTTTAATCGTGCGTTGGGTGCGGGTTATCCATCGCCCTTATCGGCCGCCATATCGGGGTGGGGACGGTTGCGAATCAGGTGGGGTAGGCCACCCCTTACTCCTTCTTCCCTTTTCGCCTTTTTTCAATGATCTTGCCACCCGTTCTAAACTGGTCGATGCATTGTCCCCAATGGATGGTTTTGAACGGTGTCTTGCCCCCTATTCACCCCATGTGGCCATCGTGATCGGTTGGTTGACTGGCGTGAGTATCCGTTCAACCATCTGACCTGGTTGGGATGGGTGGCAACGGTGGGAGGGATGCCATGGGTAGGGCCGCCAAAAAAAAGCGAGTTTAGCTGATGTTAGACGTGTAGTAGTAAAAGCCGTCATCTGTCGGTGAAGGGGGTATCAGTCGCCGCTGCATCTGTTTACTTGTGTGGCCCGGCAAAGTCGGTGATCTGCTAAGTGAGTAGGGGCGTGTCCCTTGGTATAGGGGCGAACCAACCGGCATGATGCTTGAGGGTTGGTTCCTTCTTTTGTCTTTTTTTCAATGGATTGAGTAGGGTAGCGATCAGCCATTATGTGGTATATATCAGGTATGTCACATGATGTATCTTTATATGGCTTTGAGTTGCCACCCGAACACGTGGCCACCGCCCCCCCTACCCAACGAGGGGATAGCCGGTTATTGGTGGTGACGCCTTCCCAAACCGTGGATGCCATGTTTGCAGACAGCCTTGAATGGATGCAACCGTCTGATGTGCTGGTGATGAACAACACCCGTGTCATGAAAGCCCGTCTGCTGGCCCATAAGCCAACCGGTGCCCGAATCGAACTGTTGCTCTTGCGTGACATGGGGGAGTATTGGCAGGCCTTGATAAAGCCAGCCAAGCGGGTTCGCATGGGGGACCAAGTGACCGTTTCGGATGATCTTACCATTGAAATTGGTCCTCGGATTGATCATCCCACCCACCCCTTGTATCAGGTGAGGCTTCAGACGTCTCTTCCCCCCATGGTGGCCCTCGAACGATGGGGGCAGTTGCCCTTACCCCCTTATATGAACAAACAACCGACTGAACAAGATGATGATCGCTACCAAACCTGCGTGGCCACCCAGTTGGGGAGCGTGGCGGCACCGACTGCTGGGTTACATTGGTCTGACCACCTGTTGTCTGATTTGCGCCAAAAGGGGGTGTCCATTCATACCCTGACCCTTCATATTGGGTATGGGACATTTCAGCCGATTACCACCCATGATATTCGGGATCATGTGATGCATGAGGAATGGGTCCATATACCGCCTGACACGGCTGACGCCGTCAACCAGGCTATTCGGGAAGGGCGTCGGGTGATCGCCGTGGGTACCACCGTGACCCGTGCATTGGAATCAGCCTGGACCCACGACCGGGTGGTATCGGGTGACCGTTACACCCGTGTTTATTTATACCCAGGCTCGACGTTTCGGGTGATATCGGGCCTGTTTACTAACTTTCACTTGCCGTATTCTTCATTGTTTGTGTTGGTATGTGCGGTCATGGGTCGGGATCGTATGCAGTCAGCGTATGCCCATGCCATTGCTCAAGGGTATCGGTTTTACAGCTATGGGGATGCCACGCTGTTACTTCCGAAAGGATAGTGGGATGGGGGTGTGGTTCATACAATGGTGACACAATGGGATTGGAGGACCCTGAAACAGCTGGTATGGCGTTGGCTAGGGTATGGCTTGGGGTGTTGGCTGTGGATGGCCGTTGGATCGGCCATAGTGCTGGCGGGTGATCAATGGGTTGAGGTGATCGTGCCAAAAGCAGCATTGTGGGCACGTGCGAATCAATCTGAGCTTCCGATATATGAAAGTATTCAAGGCACGTTTTTTTTGGTGGTCGGAGAAACCGATACCCTGTGGGCGGTGGAAACCCAACAAGAGGCCATCGCCTGGATCAAAAAAACCGATACCATTCAACCCACCTTGCGGGTGTTTCCCAGTTATGACCGTGTTGGGGCGGTCACCATTTTACCCGATCCTCCTCGGCCCCCCCCTTCTCATCCTGTGTTATCGTCTACCCCCTCGGGTCCTTCCCCACCGGGTCAGGATGATCCCCTGGACCTGCGTTTGGGTCCCTCACCTCAGCCACGGGTGCCGCCCAAGCCAACCCCCATGCTTCCTCGTTTTCCGGTGTATGTCTTTCAACCCCATGCGGAAGCCAGTTTTTTATTTCCTAAACGCCCCCCCCAATTTGCCCAACACATTGAAGTGGATGGGTTTATCGAAACCAAATTGAGTGGCCGCTCATACAATCCCAAAATTGGGGCCGTGAGTGCCACCGATAACCGAATATTAAGCATTCAACGAGATCCTTATTATACCCGGCTACCTCCTGATGTGTTGCTTGGACCCCTCAAATTCGATCCCCGGCTTCGGTTTGATATCATGGCCCGTTTACAAGAAGATTTAAACGTGCGCTTTAACATCGAAATGGAACCCACCTTTCCGGCCGTTTATGATGTGGGATTAAAATACAAAGACCACCAGTTGGATTTTTTTAAGGTGGATACCGAGTTTTCACACGGGGAATTTATCCGTTTGAATCGGGCCATTACCGGGACCCAGTATCAGTACAAAGATGACTCCCAACAGGTAAAAGTGGCCTTTGGTCAAGAGCGATCCACCCTCAAGCGCTTTGATTCATTTGGTAACGGTCGTCGTCAATATTCGGTGGGGGTTCGGCCGATTTTGTCTGGTTCGGTTCGGGTGTGGGTCAACAATACCCCGTTGTCGGAAGGGACCGATTATTCGGTTAATTATTTTGAGGGTGAGATTACCTTTACCACGGTGAAATCCAGTACTGACTATATTCAAATTGTGTATGAATTTACCAATCCCATTGAAGATTTTATTCCCGTTTTTTCTCGAAAAGATTTTGTGGGGGCCCAATGGCTATGGCAACCCAATAAAACCAAACGCGTGGTCCTACAAAGCAGCCCCATCCAACAGCGACTGACACAGAAAAATGTCAGTGAGAATGGGGTGCTTGTGTTGTCTCACAAACCGGTGGTGTTGGGTTCGGAGCAGTTAATCTTAAATGGTACCTCGTTGCGCCGTGATTTGGATTACGCCATTCGCAGTAAAAAAGGGGAGATTACCCTGTATCGCACCTTGTTATCCAATGACACGTTGGATATCCAATACCAAGCGTATCAAACCCAATCCCATGAGCAAACCTTGATTGGACAAAACGCATATGGGCCGTATCAATTACAGAGTCAATCGATCATCGAGGACAGTGTGGTCGTCCGGGTGAATGGGAAGCTCAAATCAGATATCAATGATTACACCATCGATTATGATACGGGTCGTTTGACCTTTACGTATCCGGTTCCTTATCCCACCGTTATCACCGTGGGGTATCAGTCCATTGTATCCGTCACGCAAGAATCAACCTTGAGCCAATCCCCCTTGTCGATGGGGGTCACCTTTTTGCAACAATCGGTGAATACCGATGGGTCGGGGCAAATAGTCAAAGTGGTGGACGAAGTACAACAGCCAACCAGCAATCGATTTTTTTCTGCCAATA
>RGUG01000122.1 GCA_010027915.1 bacterium
CATTAAACAATGACTGGCCTCCGTATAATTTCCCAATACTTTATAACACCGGGCCGCGAGTGTGTGGGCCGGGATCGCCAACTGGCGATAGCGCCGAAATATCGGCGCCAGCCAATCCAACGATTGGCCGACCCGGCCAATGCGCGCCCACTTCAACGCGAAGTGCATACAGACGTGATAATCGGTCAATAGTTCTTTGGGAACAGACTGCTCCAGCCCCTTCAATTTAGACTCCCACTCGGGTGTTTCATCTGTAATTAAGTTAATGCCGATCTCGAGGTCGTCCCCAAAATCCACGATATGCGGAGCGAAGGTGTTTGATAACAGGGCCTCCGTTACAACCGATTTTTTGGATAACACAATGCCCACGGGCAACCCATCACGCCGTGACGATGCAACCCCAACCCCAGCCTTTCGATTCCAGTACCAGGTGATTAAATCGACCCATAACGGGAAGCAAATTACCCCCCGGAATCCAACCGTCAGGTGCTGATAGTGCCCAAATAACTGAGACGAGATATTCGCCATATCAAAAATCCAGACGGCGCCGTCAGACGACAATTCTTCCCACAAGCGATCCAACAATTTGAAGAGTCCCAACGGAAAATTAAAATCCATTTCGGAGATATTCGATTCAATCAAAAATTCCTCAATGACCGCCAATTCATCTGGACTAACCGACGACACGGGGGCCAGCGAAAATGATTCTTCCAACCGGGCCGATATCGCTGGGGCCATAAACGACGCCTCAACCAGTGAAAGCGATTTAAGCCACGCCTCGATGTCATTCGGCATTACAAACCGAGGAGGGAAATGCACGCTATCAATAATGGGCCGATGCCCTATAATCGTGGTTTGAACCACAATTTCTTTAAACTCACCGTCCCGCCAAACCAGTTGGTCCGTCGGAAGACTATCAATCAGATAATTGAGAATTATTAAATCGGACGAGACGGGATTCAGATCGATCTTGGTAATATCCTCAACACAAAATTCAACCCCCTTTTTGGACGCAAGTCCGGTGGATTGTTTGAGCTGATCGATTGACTGGGCCGAATATTCCGACACAACGTAGGTCCATCCCTTGGTACCATTTCGTTTTTCGATCCGAGAGATCAATTGCTGAGCCAATACCCCCAACCCAGCCCCATACTCCTTAATTCGAATGGGTTTGGCATCCAATTCCAACATCGATATCAGTTGAAAAATCCAATCCGCCATATAATCACCATTTGAAAATGAGAATGGCACTTCGCTTTCAAAAAAGGCCGAAACCCCACGTACCCAACACATCGATGATAGATGCTGACGTAGCGATTTTGACCGTGAAACAGGACCTTGGACGACGGTTTTCATGACCGTCCAGTGTAAACTACAATGTACCCTATGAATAGTCGCGTCTTGACCGTAACGATCCACCACTCCCTTCGTGATTTTTCTCAGATGGAATGGAACGCGCTAACCGATCCCAATACCCCATTTTTGGACCATGAATTTTTATCCGCATTAGAGTCCACGGCATGTATTGGGGGCAATAGCGGATGGCTCATTCGATTTATCGCGGCGCACACCGATGGGCAATTGGTTGGGATAATCCCTATATTTGAAAAACATCACCTTTACGGCGAATTTTTATACGACTGGGAATGGCATGCCGCCTATTCCCGGGCAGGCCTCCCCTACTACCCCAAGGGATTTTGGGGCTCCCCCTTCACCCCTGCATCCGGCCCCAAATTCTTGGGAAACCCAGACGTTTTGCCGCAACTAATTCCCGTCTTAATCGAACTCAGCCAGCGCTCCGGTTGGCATTCGATTCATGCAGCCTTTGTCACCAAAGCCGAACAATCCGCCCTGACCGACCAAGGATTTATCCCACGAACCCACTATCAGTACTATTGGCAAAATCGAAGTTATTCGTCATTTGACGATTTTTTATCGACACTCAAGTCCAGCCGACGCAAGCAAATCAAAAAAGAACGGCGTAGTATTGCCGACTCCGGACTAGATATCCAAGTCAAATATGGACCCAACTTAACCCAATCTGAGGTCGACGCCCTGTTTGAATTTTATCTCTCGACTCACGATAAACGCCAAGGCCATCCGCACTTAACTCGCACCCTGTTTCACACCATCGTACAACTCATGCCGGATCGAGTGGTCGCCGTCTTGGCCTATCGGGGTACATTCCCAGTCGCAGGCACCTTTAATTTTATTAAGGGCAACAAACTCTATGGACGGTATTGGGGCTGCACGGCGGAAATCCCCAACTTGCATTTTGAATGCTGTTATTACCAATTAATCGAATTGGCGATCCAAAAGGGGCTCGTTACGGTTGAAGCAGGGGCCATGGGCGACCACAAGTTTTTGAGAGGATTTGATCCAGAACCCACTTATTACGCACATCTATTTGCGTTGCAAGAGGGGCACGAGGCCGTCAAAAATCACGCCATTCAAGAGGCCCTGTATATTGCAGATGCAATGGATCAGTTAAAGCGGACATCTGCCTATAAATATGAGTAGCCATCACCGCCACGGACTCGTCACACGGATTGATACTCGGAGTTAACAGAACCCCACGTGACCCGATATACTGGACCCTATGAATCATCCGTTTTGGATCGCTCCGTCTATTTTGTCCGCCAACTTTGCCCGGCTGGGCGATGATGTTGCGGCTGTCATTGCCGCCGGGGCGGACATCGTCCACGTGGACGTCATGGACAATCACTATGTCCCAAATCTGACTTTTGGCCCGGTGGTGTGTAAAGCTTTACGTGACTATGGAATTACGGCACCCCTCGATGTGCATTTAATGATCAAGCCGGTGGATCGGATTATCCCTGACTTCGCAGCGGCCGGAGCCAACTACATCACATTCCACCCTGAGGCCAGCGAACATATCGACCGATCTTTACAATTAATTAAAGACAACGGCTGCAGAGCCGGCCTCGTGTTTAATCCAGCGACTCCAATTTCATATTTGGACTATGTGATGGACAAAGTGGATATGATTTTGGTCATGTCGGTAAACCCTGGATTTGGCGGTCAATCATTTATTCCTTCGGCGCTGACAAAACTACGGCAGATTCGGCACTTGATCGATCAATCAGGCCGCGATATCCGCCTTGAAGTGGATGGTGGGGTGAAGCCGTCGAATATTCGCGAAATTGCGGAGGCCGGAGCGGATACGTTCGTCGCAGGCTCGGCGTTGTTTGGTAGCCCCGATTATCTCGAAACCATTACCGCGTTTCGCAACGAACTTGGAAAAAGTCGCCGAAATTAAGATCGATGCATTGAGTTTTACACTGATTCGACGAACCACCCGCCGAACGGTGGCACTTAGCGTCAAGGCGGATAACCGTGTTGTGGTGCTGGCCCCCTACTTTGCCTCTACCAATGCCGTGGTGGATTTTGTCAAAAAAAATCTCCCCTGGATTCAGAAGCGCCGGCAGTCCAACGCCATCAAAACGGCAGAACTCCAGCGCTCATATACACCCGGAGACACCGTCGAATATCTGGGACGTCCGTATCAGCTCGTCGAGGGCACCGGGCCACGCATTCATCTCGATGGCAACCGCTTGATTATTCCTAAGGTATCCGCAACCACTGTCCATCGTAAGTTGACCCAATGGTACAAAGCACAGGCGACCGACATTTTTTTGGATCGGCTTTCACTCTATGAACCCAAGGTCGGTCATCAACATCGCTCGCTCCGTCTTAGTTCCGCTAAAACGCGATGGGGTAGCTGTACCACCAACGGTACCATTTCTCTGAAATGGAACTTGGTAATGGCCCCCATTTGGATTTTGGACTATGTGATCGTCCACGAATTATGCCACTTGGTCCACATGAATCATTCCGCGTCATTTTGGAAATTGGTGAAATCGATTTGCCCAGAGTATCGAGAGGCCACTCGGTGGTTAAAAACAAATGGGCACTCCCTCCAGCTCCCTCTTCCAAATGAATAAAACGTGGTATAACTGAACCATGACAAAGTCATATATCCGTCGGATCTTACAATCCCATGTCTATGATGTCGCGCGGGAAACCCCCGTGGACACCGCCCGACAATTATCCAAGAAACTTAACAATACTGTGTATTTAAAACGAGAGGATCTGCAACCGGTCTTTTCGTTTAAAATTCGCGGTGCTTACAACAAAATTATGGCGTTGACCCCGGCACAATTGGCCCAAGGGGTCATTACTGCGTCGGCCGGAAATCATGCCCAGGGCGTGGCATTATCGGCCCAACGACTTGGCATTCATGCCACCATCGTCATGCCTAAGACGACG
>RGUG01000123.1 GCA_010027915.1 bacterium
TTTGTACCGGCCAAGGGGTTTCGTTGGGGGGTGGTCGACCGGTTGTTTACCCGCATTGGGGCCTCTGACAATTTGGCGGACGGGCAATCGACGTTTATGGTTGAAATGACCGAAACGGCGGCCATTTTATCGAATGCCACCCCCCATAGTTTGGTGTTGCTTGACGAAATTGGCCGGGGGACGGCGACATATGACGGGCTCAGTTTGGCCCATGCGATTTCGGAGCATTTGATCAACGAGCAGGGGCCCCGTGTTTTTTTTGCCACCCACTACCACGAATTAACCGTGTTATCGCGTCAACATGCGGGGGTGTCGAATCATTCGATGGGGATTGTTGAATGTGAGGGTCACATTCAGTTTACGTACACATTGGTCAATGGGCCGGCGGACAGCAGTTTTGGGATTCATGTGGCCCAAATGGCGGGATTGCCGGCGGGGGTGATTCAACGGGCACAACATATTATGGCAGGATTGGAGAAAGACGGTATGAGTTATTTAAACCAGCAGGTGTCCCATGCATCTTGAGCCGACGCATTTGGCGGGGGCATGGGTGGTATCGCCCACGGTGTACCATGATCATCGGGGGTCCTTTATGGAAACCTACCGCACCGAGTGGTTCGAAGAGATGGGTCTATCGTTTTCGGTGTGTCAATCGAATCAGAGCGTATCCAAAAAAGGGGTGTTGCGGGGCTTGCATTATCAACGTGCCCCGCATGGTCAAGGCAAGTTGGTTCAGGTGATCAAGGGCAAGATTTGGGATGTGGGGGTCGACATTGACCCAGGATCCCCCACCTATGGGCAATGGGTGGGGGTCACCTTGTGTGACCAATCGCATCGGATGTTGTGGTTATCGCCCATGATGGCCCACGGGTTTTTGGTATTGAGTGACCATGCGGTGGTGTCGTATCAATGCAGTGGGTCGGTGTACCACCCCGAATCAGAAGCGGGGATTTGTTGGAACGATGAGACCTTGGGCATTGAATGGCCGATTGACGGGTCGGTGGTGGTGTCAGACAAAGACAGGGCCTTGCCGCCGTTTGGTTTGATCAATCGTCAGTAGATACATGGCTAAGAAGGCATGAAAAAGTTGGGTCAAAACAAATAAAAAGGATTATTTATGATATTGGGGCGAATAGTGGAGACGACGTTGCGTATTATTTAAAAAAATGTGATTGGGTGGTGGCGGTTGAGGCAAACCCTGTGTTGTGCGACCTGATGACGACCCGGTATTCCGATGCCATTCAACAAGGTCGTTTGGCGATTGAAAACATTGTGTTAACCGATGAAAAAGAATCGGGCGAGGTTTGTTTTTACCGACATAAACACAACGATGGGTTGAGTCAATTCCCCCGACCCAGTGATACGACCCATTTTGAAACCATCCATCTGCCTTCAAAATCCGTGATGCAATTGTTATCTGAGTATGGTGACCCGTATTACATCAAAATTGATGTGGAACATTATGATACCGCTATCCTTCGGTCTTTATTTGAGCACCAGGTTCGTCCCCCTTTTATTTCAGCTGAGTCCCACAGCATCGACACATTTGCACTGTTGGTGGCACTGGGTGGGTATCGTGCCTTTAAGATAATAGAAGGGGAGCTCGTTTCCGAACGGCATGGCCATCATCCCATTCACACCCATCATGGCATCGAAACACATGCATTCACACGTCACTCTGCGGGTCCGTTTGGCGATGATATCCCTGGTGACTGGATGACACCCGATCATTTTCATCGGCTCTTGGGTTTAGCTGGTGTTGGATGGCGTGATATTCATGCATCGAATGTGGTGATGGCAGCCAACACATTATCGGTATCAATGTGGCCTTATTTTAAAAAGGCCTGTTATGACACCGTCATCAGAAAAATCAAGGCCCCCGCAAGGATCCTTCGTTCTATGATCTATTCCATATTGGGTATCCAGCCTAAACATTGGCATTAAACTGTGCCATGTATTGTCAGACACTCATCATCAAGCAAGTAGACGACGCCCTGCAATTGTTTTATAAAACAAAAATAAGGTTCTATACTTCCCCATCATGACCCCACCTGGCACACCCCCCTTCGACTTTTTTCTCTTTTTTAACGCCGGCAATCCGACATGAGCCACCCCACCCCACCGGGTTCTACATTGCTCAAAGACCGGCTGTTTAACCGGGCCAATGTGACCCAATTGGCCCATGACTTGCAGCGGGTATACCCTCCCTTTGATGCCCTTTCGTTTATCGAGCAGGTCATGGCCCCCTTCCCTACCCTGGGGCTTAAGGAACGAATTGCCTGGATTAGTAACTGCTTGCACGCTCACTTGCCCCCCGCTTATCCCGACGCGGTGGCCGTCATCGTGCGTGCCTTACCCCCGCCCATTGACCCGATGGGGTCCGATCATGACTTTGGGGCGTTTATCTATGCCCCGTATGCCACCTATGTGGCCCGTTATGGGTGTTCACGCGATGCCTTATCGCGGTCGCTGGACACACTCAAGGCCATTACCACCCGCTGTTCAGCCGAAGATGCGATTCGGTATTTTATCCGTTCCTTTCCCGATGACACCCTGGCCGTCTTGCAAACATGGACCCAAGACCCCCATTATCATGTCCGGCGATTGTGTAGCGAAGGCACCCGTCCCCGCTTGCCATGGGCCATTAACATCCCCATACCACACACGGCCCCACTGCCGATTTTAACGGCTTTGTTTGCCGACCGCACCCGGTTTGTCACCCGCTCGGTGGCCAACCACCTCAACGACTTGTCCACACGTGACCCCGATCGGGTGATCGCCTTGCTGGCTGACTGGGCGGCATCGGGTCAGCAATCGGACCATGAAATGGGGTATATCATGCGTCATGCCCTGCGAACCTTGGTCAAACAAGGGCACCCGGGTGCGTTGATGCTATTAGGGATTGACCCTGACCCATTGGTTCGCGTGGTGGCACTGGATGTGTCGCCTGTGGTGGCCTTGGATACGTCGTTAGAGGTGACGCTGACCCTCCATGCCCCCCAAGCAGTGAAAGTGGTGATCGATTACATCCTTCACTTTCAAAACCGTGAGGGAAACCCAACCCGAAAAAAAGTGTTTAAACTCAACACCATGACCTTGCCACCCGATCACCCCATCACCGTATCCAAACGGCACCTGTTTCGGCGTGGCATGACGACCCGTCCGTTGTATCCCGGGGAACACCGTATTGAGATCCAACTGAATGGGCGATTGGTGGCCGGGCAATCGTTTCAGGTCATTGACCGTAGGGGATAGAAAAGGCTTCCCCTCCATCATTTTCCCCCAGGGGGGTACACCCCCCCACTAAAAAGCGACCTCATCCCTACTGCGGCCCAATCGTTACGTCACCACTACAGGTGCTACCGATCGCCCCTGCTAAGTGGGACCATGCCCCCCACCAAGTAAACTGTCATGTGCCCATTGAATTATTGCAACGGTATGTTCTGATAGTTCAATTCTTAATTGGGCACCCTCATTTTGGACAGATTCAACGCCCCCCAAAACCAACGCACGAGCATCTTGATTTAACCATTCAGTGGCATGGCTTGCTATTGCGTGACCCAATTGGGCAATCTGGGATTGTGCATCAGAGACAAGACTGCCACCCCACGGCTCCACACCTTGTGAATCTAAGTAGGCAGTGGGAAAAACAGCTAACGAAAGAGGCCCTGCTAGCGGTTCGTTTTCTTCCATTGGCGATGGTGACCCCGTTACCGCTGACTGTTGTTTCTCTATAAAATGACGGATCACGTCTTGTATGTATGAACGGATCTCAGCCTCATTTCCAGGGGCCTTTTTATCAGGGATTACAAGAGCATGAAAATGACAGATCGTATCGAGAGTCGCGTCTTTATTAACAACCGGTGAATACCCCTCATCCAACACCTCCCTGGCCGCATGTAGGGCCGACACCAGTTTTAGGGGTTTGTATCCACATTTCTTAAAGGCAGTTAAAGCCAAGGCTTCAGCTTGTGCTTGAAGGGTGCCCATCCCGTTGACACTGGGTGGTGGGGTTAGGGCTTGGACCGCCACGGTTGTGGCCACCACGACGGCAGTCCCGGCTAAATCGCCTCCCGATGAACGATTAGAAGCTCCATTAGTACTACCAGCATTAGTACTACCAGGACAACACGAACAACATTTCATCAGCCAACACCTTTCTTACCCCCCCACCCCATCCAACGCAGCACAACGCAAATCGTTTGGTGATCATCACGAACCATCCGTTTTTACGACGCTTGTTTATTATGCATGGGTGAGTCATATGGTTGTAGTCAATGTTTTGAATC
>RGUG01000124.1 GCA_010027915.1 bacterium
GTCATCGCCAACTTGCGCTTGTGTCATGACTTGAAGCATGGATGGGGTGGGGCGGGTGTCAGGAAAAATCACCGGTACCAGCACCATTACGGTTCGCTCGGTATTAAACCCAGCGGTGTCACAGACCTGTGTCGTGACCGTTCGGCCCGTCACGGTACAGTCGGTGACCATTCAGTCAAGCTTGGCATTACAAAATTCAAATGCGATATCACCGGTGGCGGTGGGCTATGAAGAAACCTTGACCGCCACGGTTTTAACCAGTCCAGCGTCTACTCAAAAAACCATTTGGACAACCTCTAATCCTGCTGTGGCCCGTATCTCACCATCGGGACGATTGGTAATGGTAGGACCGGGGGTCGCGGTGATTACGGCCTACTCACCTGCCAATCCCACGGTGGTAAGTACACTGACCGTGAAAGCGGCCGCCAATAGTGTCCAAAGTGAAGGGTATCGGATTGTGGATCGGTCCAACTGGGTACCGGATGCCACTCGGTCGAATAAAGCCTACTTTTTTACCAGTGAGGAACGGACGTATCTAAGGGGACTCAATCAATCCCAACCCTACGCATGGGAAAATGATATGGTCGTTGACTTTGGCAACACGGCCCGATATGTGTATGTGGTATTGTATATGATTGAAACCCAATCCAATCAATATGCGATCCTTGAAGGTGTTCGGGGTGTGTTAGATGGGGCGAACACGGTGTTGCAAGTCACGGCACGTCGGGTGATCGACCCCCATTTTCCATCCACTTCCCCTGTGATACTCATCCCCAAAGGGGTTCGCATGGTGATTGAAATTGACCGAGGTAATGCGGGAAGTGGCTTGAATTTTCGAATGATTGACCTTAACACCCCAACTCAGTTTCTTTGGTTATAGGAAAGACCCGACTCAGTGAGACCCTAGAAAATGGCCGATCGGGATAGCGGCTTGGGGGGTGTCAGGGCGATATGATCAATGAAGCGGGTACGAGCCAGGGTCGTACAAAAGCCTGCCCATGGTGGCCGTTGACAATAAGTCTTGTAAATAATAATCGTCTACCAAGCCCACATAGTCGATCACCAATCCCTCGGATTCGATCTGTTGATGGACAGTGTCTTGGATGACTTGAAATGGCGTATGCTCAGCAAACAGTCGGGCTCCTTCGGTTAATGCCCTGTATATCACGCTGGCACGCTGACGGTCTGATGGGGATAAAAAGGCATTGCGGGAACTACTGGCAAGGCCATTGGACTCCCGTTTGGTGGGGACTGACAAAATCGTAATCGGGTAAGACAAGTCGGAAACCAAGCGGCGAACCAACACCAGTTGTTGGAAATCTTTTTCACCAAATACCGCATGGGTGGGCTGTGCCAAATGAAACAATCGGACCAATACGGACGCCACCCCATCAAAGTGTCCTGGACGCGAATGACCACACCAAATGGTGGATAATTCGGGAACAGTTATTTGCGTGGCTTGTGGTAACCCATGGGGGTATACCGTATCAAAAGAGGGTAAAAACACCGCATCGACATCCACACTAGTCAATAATGCCACATCTTGTTGAATGTTACGCGGGTACACATGAAAATCTTCTCGACCAGAAAATTGAGTGGGGTTTACAAATACGCTGACCATCACTTGCCCCCCCACGGTTTTGGCCTTCCGAATCAAAGATAGATGACCCTCATGAAGGGCCCCTAGGGTGGGAATTAACACCAAAGGAGGAAGCTTACCATGGCGATGTCGCCACAGATGAATGTCTTGTTGGGTGAGTAAAATATGGGTCATGGTTTGGCACCTTGGTGGGCCACGATGGCCATGACCAACGTTAAAAGCAACGCAATACTTTTAAGTAAGGGCTTATGAAAAACCAAGGATTTAAGCCTCTTATTCAGCCGGTGTATGACATGTCGGACAAATGGTTTGATCACGGCCTTTTCCCTTTTTAACCACCAAGTACGAGTGTTGACACGAACGGCATGGACCCGGGACCAGTCGATCCCAGGAGGCAAAGGTACAAGTCGGATACGTTGAGCAACCATAAAACACATTCCCTTTTTTACTTTTTCTCTCCAACACATCAGATCCACAGAGGGGGCATGGCACCGCTAACTTGGCGGCCATGCTGCGGGTGGTTTTGCAGTCAGGGTAGTTGGTACAAGCGATAAAGGTACCAAAACGACCAGTTTTAATCACCATGGGTGACGAACACTTGGGACAAATTTCATCAGTGGCTTGGTCGGTGTTGACTTTTTCCATTTCATTCTGGGCTTTGCTGAGCATGGAATAGAAGGGGGTATAAATATCCCCCACCACATCTTCCCACACATGTTTGCCTTCCATGATTTCATCCAGCCGGGTTTCCATATCTGCTGTAAACCGAACATCAATAACACCCGAAAAAAACTCTTGTAACTTGGTGTTGGTCAGCATGCCCAAATCAGTAGGGAAAAGGGTCTTTTTTTCTTTGTCGACATAGCCTCGGTCTACAATGGTGGACAGGGTGGGGGCATACGTAGAGGGCCGACCGATACCCGATTCTTCCAGCTCTTTAACCAAGGTAGCTTCAGTGTAACGAGAGGGGGGCTGCGTGAATTTTTGTTGGGGGGTAACCGCGATCAATGCCAATGCATCTTTTTCGGACAATGGGGGAAGGCGTTTGGCATTTTCCTCGTCTTCTTGGTCTTTGCCTTCGACATACACGGCAGTAAACCCATCAAACAAGACCACATGGCCGGTGGCTTTCACATAAAGGGGTGGATGAGTGCTACTGGTCGCTTCAATCATCACCGAGGTGTTTTCGATGTCACTGGGTTTCATTTGGCTGGCCACAAAGCGGTCCCAGATCAACCGATATAACTTATAAAAATCAGGGGTTAAGGCCGATCGTATGGTATCGGGCGATCGGGTTAAGTAGGTAGGGCGAATGGCTTCGTGGGCATCTTGGGCATCCCCCTTGGTTTTATAGCGATTGGGAGAGGCCGGTAAATAGTTGGAACCATACGTGGTAGTAATGTGTTCACGGACGGCGGCCAGGGCCTCATCAGACACACGAAACGAGTCGGTTCGCATGTAGGTAATTAAGCCCACGGTATCGTTCCCAATCGGCACCCCTTCATATAGTTTTTGGGCGACCATCATGGTTTTTTTGGCGGACCAATTGAGTTTTCGTGAGGCATCCTGCTGTAAGGTGGAGGTGATAAAAGGGGGATAGGGGTTGCGTTTTTGCTTGGTTTTTTTGACGCTATGGACAGCGTACTCAGAGGATTCCAAGCGGGATACCATGCCAGTGGCCACCGATTCATTGGGTAACTCACACTTGGCGTCGGGGGTACCTTCTGCCACCAATTTGGCTTGGATAGGTTGTTGGTTTTTGTCTAAGGATACCGTGACCACCCAGTATTCTTCGGGTACAAAGGCCCGGATGGCGGTTTCGCGGTCGCAAATAAGCTTGACGGCCACTGATTGTACACGGCCAGCACTCAGGCCTTTTCTGATTTTTTTGGATAAAATAGGGCTTAATTTATAGCCAATTAAACGATCCAACACCCGTCGGGCTTGTTGGGCATCCACCAAGTGGGTGTTGATATCCCGGGCGTTGCCGATGGCATGTTGGACGGCGGTTTTGGTGATTTCATGAAACACCACCCGACGAATTTTGTGGGCAGGCACTTTCAACGACTCTTTGATGTGCCAGGCGATGGCTTCTCCTTCTCGGTCAGGGTCAGTTGCCAAGTAAACAGTGGGGGCGGTTTTACTGGCGTCACGCAATTGCTTGATGACTTTTTGCTTGTCTTTCATGATGCTGTATTGGGGGGTGAACTGCGACTTGTTGTTCAACCCGGCTTTAATGTCAATGCCCAAGGTGCGTTCAGGTAAATCCCGAACGTGGCCATATGAGGCCAAAATATGATAGTCAGAACCCAAATACTGGGAAATAGTCTTGGCTTTGGCAGGGCTTTCAACAATCACAAGGTGTTTACTCATGACCTGATTATGCGGGGCGATTCCCTGGCTGTCAAACCCTCATCTTGCAAAGGGTGACGTCAACTAAAAAAAAGAAAGAAAAAAGGTGGCGATTGTCGGGGGCAAGCCGTTGGGACGGGTTAGGTGCGATGAAACAGTTTTTCGAATTCAGGCTTTCCCCAAAAGACAGCCAGTGGCCGTCCATGGGGACAGGTCAGGGCGTGGGGGGTGGCCAATAATTGGGTGACG
>RGUG01000125.1 GCA_010027915.1 bacterium
CGTTGACGCTGACGCCCACAAGCGTAGTGGAATTTAGCATGACGAGTGGTGGTTATGCCCACACATGTGGACTGACCCAATCCCACCCCCACCAATTGATGTACCGCCTCATAGGTGAGGGTACCCGATTTTGAAATGACGCCCACATGCCCTTTTTTGGCAATAAACCCAGGCATAATACCCACCTTGGCTTCCCCAGGGGTAAGCAGTCCCGGGCAATTCGGACCAATCAAACGGGATGAACGGGTACGCAAATAAGCCGCTACCTTTACCATATCCGCCACCGGAATGCCTTCGGTAATGCACACAATCAACTCAATCCCAGCATCAGCGGCTTCCATGATGGCATCCGCAGCAAATGCAGGGGGCACAAAAATAAGGCTCACATTGGCCCCCACCTCTCGGCGGGCATCCACACACGTGTTGAAAACAGGCACACGGTCTTCTAAGGTACGCAATCCGCCTTTTCCAGGGGTCACCCCGCCCACCACATTTTGACCATATTCCAAGCATTGGCCCGCATGGAAAGAGCCTTCTGAGCCTGTAATACCCTGCACAATGATTCGAGACTCACGGTTGACTAATATTGACATAGGTTATCCCTCCAGCTGGGCTGCTTGTACCACTTTTTGAGCGGCATCTTGCAGTGAATCAGCCGGAATAATCGATACCCCCGACTGGGCCAACAAATCACGTGCCAGCTCCGCGTTGGTGCCGGCCAAACGAACCACCACCGGGACGGACAAGCCCAATTCTTGCACCGCTTGGATAATACCGTTGGCCACACGATCACATCGCACAATGCCACCAAAAATATTAATCAATACCGCTTTGACATTGGGATCGGATAAAATAATACGAAACCCATTTTTGACGGTATCCACATTGGCACCGCCGCCCACATCCAAGAAATTGGCGGGTTGCCCACCCGATAATTTAATAATGTCCATGGTGGCCATTGCCAACCCAGCCCCGTTGACCATACACCCCACATTACCCTCTAATTTGACATAATTGAGATGAAAAGAGGAAGCCTCTACTTCAGTGGGGTCCTCTTCATGGGTATCGCGCAATGCGACAATATCAGGGTGACGGTATAAGGCATTGTCATCAAAATTAAATTTGGCGTCCAATGCCAACAGCTTGCCCTGCTCGGTCACCACCAACGGGTTAATTTCAGCAATGGATGCATCGGTATCCAAATAACACGTCACCAATCGGGTTAACAACGATACCGCTTGTTTAAACAAGTCGCCTTCAAACCCCAGTTGAAACGCCAACTGACGGGCTTGAAAAGGCAACAAACCATCGGCACCAAACCACACTTTGATTATCTTGTCCGGGGTGTGAGCCGCCACTTCTTCGATGTCAACCCCCCCTTCTGTTGACGCAATGACCACATGTTGCCCATTGGCCCGATCCAATGTCACCGCCACATATAGCTCTTTGGCAATATCAACGGCTTCTGCCACCATGATGGTTCGAACCAATTGGCCAGCCTCACCGGTTTGAGGGGTTACCAAGGTCATACCCAATATCTGACGGGCTTTGGCCACCGCATCCTCAAACGTGGGGCAAAACTTTACCCCGCCGCCTTTGCCACGGCCCCCGGCGTGAATTTGGGCTTTGATCACGACTTGGGTGGTATTAAATTGGGAATACGCAGATTGAATCACAGATTCGACATTGGTGATAGTATCGGTAACCAGTCCGCGTTGCACCGGGATACCGACCTTTTCTAATATTTCTTTTGCTTGGAACTCATGTACTTTCATAAGGGGGGTGAGTGTAACACAAACCCACCCCAGTGCAAAAGGGGGCATCGCGTTGCGACCCATGGCAAATGCTCAGGATCGGACGGAAGCAATTCCTCGCCCCTCAATTCGCCTCTCCGGAAATGGACAATCCGCCCCGCATTGCCACCACCACACAACGGTTGGGCCTTTGCTTCTTAACCAGTAAGAAGCATAACGGATGGTGCCATGGCGGTGGGCTATCCCTATTCCACCCAATGCATCAAGGGCACCCATCACGGGCTCACGGCATGGGGGAGCAGATTTCGACCAATAGGCCGTTACAATCGCGAATGTAACTGACGGTTTGACCCCACGGTTTTTTCTTCGGTTCTAACACCGGTTCTGCGCCGGCATTGACGGCGTGTCGAAACGACGCTTCCACATCGTCTGAAATAAACCCAATCTCTAGTCCTGGCGGTGGGTCGTGACGATTCATTTTGGTATAGACAAACCCATGCGATCCCGCTGTGTCATGCTGTACAAATCCCAATTTGGTATCCCCCGTCAAACACTCACCATATTGCTGACTCTCATCCATAAACCCGATCGTACATCCCAACGCACGGACATAAAACGCCAGCGTCTTCGGAACATCCTCGACGTAAATCAGGGCATACCCTAACCTCATGACCCCGTGCTTCCGTCTGAGAGGGCGGCAGGGGATGATGCATGGTGCATCGAGGGGTCCATCCACACCCATTCCCAAATGTGCCCATCGGGATCCTCCAGGCTTCGGGTGTACATCACCCCGTGGTCTTGAAGGGGGTTGGGATCCGCTTTGCCACCAGCTTGAGACCCACGTGCTACGACCTCATCAACGGCCGCTTTGCTGGGTCGAGACAGGCTCAGCAACACTTGGGCACTGGTGCGGGCATCCGGAATGAGGCGGGTTGTAAATTGCCGCCATTTGGGATGGGTCAGCAGCATCACATAAATGGTATCCGAACCCACCATACAGGCCGCCGTTTCATCCGAAAAGGTGGGGTTTTGGCTAAATCCAATGGCACGATAAAAATGGATAGACTGTGTCAGATTGTGGACTGGCAGATTGATAAAAACCATTTGGGGGGATATCACGATTCATGCTCCTAATGGGGGATTGGGATGGTCAAACCACCCATCTGAGCCCTTGATTTTTGACTACCCCCTTTACTCTGTCAATGCACATCACCGGTGTGGGGGCGAATGGGACACCCGTCATCCATGCCGGTGAAAGAGGCCTTTGAAGGAGGCCTTCACCCGCCCGCCACGCAGGATCCGCGTGGGTGCTTCGATATTGGGTTGAATAGGGGAAGCATGCCCCATCCACCACCCCATTGCGTCCTTTCAGATCGGGTGGGGTCTCTTGTCTCATGGGGTCGTCGATGCGTGATTGAACGCTGCGATCCCAATCCCGGTGGGAAGGTCCCCACCGGGCGTCTTAGCCACCATCACGCATGGGGGACCGTGAATCCCCCGTTACCCGATGGGTATCCCCTTTCCTTGGTGAGGAAACGCCCACCCCATCATCATGACCCCCATCATCGAGTGGGAACACCGGTCAATCCCCCCCTTAGCACCGCCACGCCCCCCATGATACCCATGGGTCTTAGCCCGTTAATCCCACCCATGCTTTTCTAGATGGCCCCTTCGTCAGATTGGGGCTGAACCTGTAGCCGATCAATCTACCCCATCATCATGACCCCCATCATCGAGGGAGCCAATGGGGTACCCTCGGGTTGATGGGGTGTCGATCTGGCGGGCTACCCACTGGGTACCAACGGGGACACCCACGCCCACCCGCATGGGGTCATGTTGAGGTTGCTTTGGCACATGGCCAGGCCCCCCACACTTTGGCCAACGGATCATGCCCCAGATGCCGGAAGGGGGATCGGGCAACACCCATCCAAACAGTAAGAAAAAGCCCCCCAAGTAGCGCCCCCCTTTTTTATACTTCCCCTAATAACTGGCTTGAATCACCTTATAAGATTTCACCACATCGGCTTTGTTAAACACAATAATCACGTCAATTGAACGGGATGCTGAGGATGAGATGGCTTTTGATCCGATCAAAAACCCAAACCCAGAGGATGAATTATCAACTGACATACGGTTATAATTCCATACTTCCTCACCTTCTGACGAACGGGTCACCAAATTGGGGGCCCCAAACAATCGCAGTACATCCGCTTGGGTTGTTTCGCCTTCTTTAATGGCCACTTTTGCCACACCAGCCGATAATTTGCTGCTACTGATACTCTCGTCTTGACACCCTGTTACCGTCAAGGTAGCCAGTAACGCCATCATAACAGCCATCCATTTCACTTGAGTCATTGTATGTTCCTCCACATATTATCGTGATTTATTACACGTCATCGACCCAACTAATACCATCCCCACGCCCCCTTTTGCAAACTCCCCTCAT
>RGUG01000126.1 GCA_010027915.1 bacterium
GCGATGACACCTGCAAAACCGACGTCGCATACGCAGAACCCAATGATGCAAATTGCACCAAATGACTGGGTTTACTATCCACACTTGCCCCCATGTCAACCATCACAAACGGGTGGGTGTGTCCTGGCATGATCGTGGCAATACAAGGCCGTTCGATACCCGGCAATCGACCCAATCGCAACGTGGCCGTCGCCATCACCGCCCCGGTATTACCCGCCGACACAAACGCATCGGCCCGCTTTTCTTTCACCCAATCGATACCCACTCGTATCGAAGAGCAGGGTTTGTCACGAAACGCCTTGGCCGGGGCATCACCCATTCCCACTATTTGGGGGGCATCCACACACTCAATCCGATGCCGAATGGCTGGATCACATGATGCCAACAAAGGGGACAACAAGGCAACTGGACCCGTCAGAATGATCCGCAACTCAGGCTGAAGGGCCAATACACGGTACACACCATCCAGGACCACGTCAGGGGCATCGTCGCCCCCATAGGCATCCACGACGATGGTAACCATCGCCGACCTACTCGCTGGTTTCGGTAGCAGACGACTGGGTCGTGGCCGAACTGGTCAAAATAACCGGTCGACCTTTGTAAAACCCACAAACCGAACAAACAAAATGAGGTCTCCCCAATGCCTTGCATTCAGGACAGGGACGCAATTGTGGAACGATGATTTTCCACCGGGCAGTCTTCATTCGCTTTTTGGATTTGGAACGGCGTTTTTTTGGTACAGGCATGCTGGTTTCCTTTCAGGACTAAGCCCCCGAGGCTACTGGTACATTGATCAGCCGATCAAAGACTGATCAAATCATAATCGATGGGGATAATAAAATCAGACCCCCGCCCTGTCAAGCAAGGGGCTTAAAAATTAAGGGTGGCTTTAATCACCACCCCCGACACGTCATAACTTAATTCGGGCAATCCAACTTGTTTGTACGTAGGGTCCATGTTGTTGGTAAGGATTTTAATATAGCCTTCGCCCGTAATGGTCACGTTTTTGATATAAGGGCTTCCTTTGATCGGAATCATAATGTTCATATTCAAATTCCCAACATGGACCGTATCACTGCGTTGAACCAAGGCGGTTTTGATTAGGTCATCGGTACCACGCAAGTACTCATTTTGTTGCAAGGTGTTTAATTGGGTACCCCAAGAATCGGTACGGGTATACGTGGCGGTTACATTTAACCAATCGGTACGAATGGGGGTATAGCTGGCATTCAACACCCCCACATACCCCAGTTGACTGGGGGATTGACCCTGACGAGAGGCTTTCATTGAATAGTCGTACCCAATTTGAAACCCATCCCAAATGGTCACCCCCGTCCCGGCGGTAATGGTTTCATCAGTAAAAAGGGTGTTGGTATACAACGACGGGGTTTCCTGGGTTTCGACCACCCGACTGGTACCGTAACCCCCTCGAATGGTCAGCCAAGACACAAATGGGTTGATAGACGTCATGCCGGTAATGGATTGGTTCGATCGTTGGGTATAATCGGTAAACCGTTGGGCATCACGACGAATAAGCGGATTAAGAAGGGTCTCTTCGGTAATATCCAACACAGGGCTGCGATATTGTTCCACCACACCCAATACACCCGATACATTGACGTCCACTTTAAACCCAAAAAGGGAAGGGAACGGAATCCGAACCGACACATTCGTATCCAATCCCGGACGAAAGGTAACCCCTGTGTTGGTTTGCATGACATTACGTCGGTACCATTCGGATTGTAGCTTCAAGATAGAACTGGCCGAAATCCAGTTAAACGCCGTCCCACCCAATCGGGCGGTGAGTGATTGAATGGTGGCATAATCTTGGGATAAATTGGTCGTGCCCCCCCCCAATAACTGGTCTAATTTCCGACTATCACGCCATTCATAGGTTTCATCCAAGGCCAATTCTGGGTTGGTAATCGGCACATTTAATAATGTGTCGACCTCGCGAATACCCGGCAACATCGACCCATAACCCAGTATGGGGATACCCAGAGAAAAGGGTAACGGTCGAAACGTGACCCCCTGGGTACGCTTAAAATTGGGGGTCCACTCCAAGGTTTGATTGCCCGAGGTACCCGTCAATACACGCAGGGACCGGGTATGCTCTGTTTTGTCACTTAAATCCAACCGATAGACCACTTGATTGACCACCGGAAAAGGAAAGTCCAAGGTCATCCGACCGGTTCTTTGTTCATATTCTCGATAGGTGGTGGTTTTAGAATAGGTCTGAAAGGTTCCCTCTACACGTGAATCTTGTGCTTGTTTAACCACTGACAACTCCGGAAACAATACCCCCGGAATAGGTGAGAAACCCCGCAAGCTCATGCCTTGCCCACTGGATAAATTCACACTTAAGTCATTGTTTTCAAGTGCCAACCGTTCATCCCAATTGAGTTGCAACAAGGCATTTTTCCACATGGACACCAATGGGTTGTCCGGGGTAGCCCCATAGTCAGTGAGCATCCCAAACAAGGACCACTGCTCAATACTGGCGTCGGTTTGGGTATTTTTTTTGCCTTTTTGTCCCAACAGGGCACTCAATTGATGGTCTTGCGAATAGCCGCCACTAAAGGTGACCCAGGTATTGGGCACATATTGAGAGCGGATTCGCATGTTAATGATGTGATTGGGCGTCGACCGGGTGCCATTTGCTTCGGTAAACGATTCTTCGGTTTGTGACCCAAGGCTGATGGTCCATCCCCGCATGGGTTGAACATCCGAATCGATCCCCCACAACGATCGATGGTTTTTAAAGAATTGGGTGGTATTAAGGCCCGATGTGAACGCATGCTCCAAGGTGGTGGATTGGTTGTAGCGGGGCCTGACCGTCAGGGAATCCACCCCATAATGGGTCACGGTATACAACCCCGACAAATCAAACCCATCGGTGAGCGTTGATTTGCGATTGAAGCCATCTTTTACCCCCTCCACCGCATGGGAATAGGTCCGTCTAAATTGGGTGCGTTGATCCGATGGACCCAGTTCCACACGGGTTTCAGCCGTCAACAAATCATTGTCAATCAGATAAACATTGGGCGATGTCCCCACCGGGTCTTGGGTATACAATGTATAGCGAAGGGTTTGAAACAATGTCATACCCCCAATGGGGGGTAATTGGCCCTGAAAAAACACATCATCCATATGATTCGATACCACCCGCTCATTGCCCACGCGAGGCAATTCCTCATCCCGGCGGCGGTAGTCGGCACTGAACAATCCCCCTGCACCCCATCGGTAGTCAGCACCCGCCCCCCATGAGGTGGTACCCTTGCGATCTTGAATAGGGGATAAAGGGTTATAATCCCGGTCAATGGCCTTATAATCAGCACGAAATTGCCACTGATCCCACCGATACGATGTGGCCAATTTGCCGACAAATTTCATGGCTTGAACTTGCCCGGGCGTGGTTTTGGCATCGGTATCAACATAAGAAAACGAGACCCGGATGGTGTGATTGGGTTGGGGGACCATGGTTAAAAACCGAATGGTGCCCAACTGATAATTGATGGTGTAATCCTGATCCCGGGCAATGGGTACATTGTCAACAAACACCAATTCAGAGGCATCCACCACATTCCGTTTGCCCAATGGGTAGTTGTCATTGGTACCATTGCCGGCAAACGATACCTCCGTACTGAGCCGTGGTTTAGAAAAATTATTGTCAGCACCCGACACCTCCATGTCAACCCGCCATTGATCCGTCAATTGGGTCCCCAACGATACCCCCACTTGTTTTTGCACCAACTTACCACTGTTGGCCCCCACTTCAGGGGCATAGTCATATACCATGGTAATCCGCTGGTCTTTTAACGGGTATTGTTTTCGAATCGACCGCAAGTTGGAATTGGGATTAATATCCCCTTCTTTAAAAAACGTCATCACCACATCAATCCCATTCGACCCATAATCAATCGAAAAATCTTGATTGATTTGCAGGTCTTCATCGGTTAACCCATTAAAAACACGTAATTTTTTAATCCCCTGGTATTTAATGGGGGTGTCTTTAAGGGTGAAATGAACATTGTGTTGATAGACCTTATCCCCAGTCCCCATCCAAACGCCCGTGGTTTGATAATTTTTTCGGTATTGATAGCCCAATTTAATGGTTTTACCCACCCAAGCGGGGGCCACGTTAAATTCACCACGGTAGGCATTCACCAGCGTTACCGCCCCATCAGGGGCCGGGACCCC
>RGUG01000127.1 GCA_010027915.1 bacterium
CGTCTTTGGCCCCCTATGCCACCCCCACCCAGCCTGTTACAGCCAATGACGACGACGAACTACCGTTTGCCCTGCTGGATCATGACGTCGAGAGAACCGGTAGCCAAGACCCTTCATTTCGCTTTGATGATGAAAATGCCTCGTTTTCGATGCTAGAGAATGAGGATGAGGATGAGGATGAGATGGCATTTCCCCTGCCGGATGACCCACCTGTCTCCCATCGGTTTTCGATGGGAGATGCAGACGAGGAAGACCCATTAGCCACTGACTTGGAGACTGATTTGGATGGGGACTTTACATTTGATTTTGATGACGACCCCCGGCCCTCTATGGTGCCCCCCGCCGAAGACGACCCCTTTGCTACCTGGGCTCAAACAGACCCTTACTCAATTGAGGGAAGCGATACACATGTGGTATCGTCTTTTTCGTACGACGATCATCACCCTTTGGAGCCACGTAACCCACAACCATGACCAGACGCATTGCCATTATCAACTATAAAGGTGGTACCGGAAAAACCACCACCACCATCAACTTGGCACATGGGTTGTCTTTGCATGGTAAGCGGGTATTGATTGTGGATATTGACCCTCAGGGATCAGCAGGCTACTGCTGTGGGGTGGATACCGATATCACCCTTTATGATGCGTTGTTGGGTGTTAAAGCCGTTAAAGATACCATCACATCCGTACGCAATCACTTGGATATTATCCCTTCTAACGAGCGTTTGTTTGCCGCAGAATTAAAATTGGCGGGGTTGCCCCGTCGTGAAACCTTGCTGGCACGACGGTTGGAAGAGGTGGATGGCCACTATGATTTTGTGTTTCTAGATTGTCCCCCTTCCATGAACTTGTTAAATCAAAATGCCCTGACCTATGCAGACGAAGTGATGATCCCAGTATCCATGGAATATATGTCATTGGTGGGGATACGGCAGTTGCTTAAAAACATCCAAATGGTCAATAAATTGCTGTTTCGCGAGCTTTCGATCAGCAAAATTATTCCCACTTTCTTTGACCCACGAAATCAGAAAACCCAAAATATTATGGATAGTTTGCAACGTGTGTTTCCGGGCTTGATTGCCCATCCAATTCGGGCCAGTGTGGCCTTGTCAGAAGCCCCCGGTTCGAGACAAACCATTTTTGAATATGCCCCCAAGTCGAAAGCTGCCGCCGATTATTTATCCCTAGCCAGTGAGGTATTAGATCATGTCAAAAAAATTCGATGACCCGTTAGAGGGATTGGATCCCATCATGGAAGAGGTGTTTTCAGGGGGAAGCAGTATGTCTCGTTCTGATCGGGGAAAATCCCAAGAGGATCAATCTGCCAAGGTATCTGAGGTGGCATTTCCGACCTTAAATCCAGACAGCTCAGGTCGGAAATTAGAATTTGATATGTTTCGAAAAATACCCGTCAGTGTCTCGGTTGAACTGGGTCGGGCCCAAGTCTCATTAAAAGAAATTTTTGAGCTTAGTGAAGGCTCTATTATTGAGTTAGACCGCTTGGTGGGGGAACCCTTGGATTTGGTGGTCAATGGCCAAGTGGTGGCCCAAGGAGAGGTGGTCGCCATTGATAACAACTATGGGTTACGGGTCACCCATGTCATTGCCCAACCCTCAATGTAATGTCAACCCTCTACCAGCTATCCTTACTGCTAACGTTGGGTGGCCTCTGTGCGGTATTGGTGTTGGTGTTGCGTCTGGCCAAAAGTTGGCAACTTAAACGGTTTTCTGGAGACATGACCATTGTGGACCGCGTGCAACTAGACCAGCATGCCTCGCTGGTGATTGTGTCCGTTCGAGGCAAAGAACTGTTGTTGGGTGTCAGCCAACATGGCATCCATCCACTGCGGGAAGGACTTGACACATGACCTGGCATCAACGCATCAAATGGTGGGTTCCCACCTTGATACTGACTTTGGTGCCCACCCTTCTGTTTGGCCAAGATGCTGGGTTTTTAAACCTTGATCCTGTCACCAGTTCCGAGAGTCTTAGTAAATCACTTAGTATTATTGTCCTGCTAGGCTCGATTGGGTTTATTCCTTTGTTTTTAATGTCCACCACCTCATTTTTGCGGACGGTGATTGTGTTAAGTATGGTGCGTCAGGCCATTGGGACCCAACAAGCCCCTCCCAACATCGTGATCACGGGACTCTCGCTTTTTTTGACTATTTTTATCATGACCCCCGTGTTTCAACAGGTCAATCAAATGGCCATTGAGCCTTATAACCGCGGTGAAATCTCCCAAATGCAAGCCTTTGAACGGGGGGCCAAGCCATTTAAAGCCTTTATGCTCAAGCATACACGCGAAAAAGATTTGCAACTTTTTTTGCGGTATTCGCAAGCCCCTGCCCCTGCTACCTATGATGATATTTCGATTTTTGTCTTGATTCCCTCCTTTATTATTTCAGAATTACGGGCGGCCTTTCAAATTGGGTTTGTGTTGTTTATTCCTTTTATTGTCATCGACTTGATTATATCGAATATTTTATTGTCCCTGGGGATGTTTATGTTATCCCCTGCCATGATTTCGTTGCCATTTAAAATTCTGTTATTTGTCTTGGCCGATGGGTGGAACCTCATTATCCAGGGATTAATGGTGAGCTATCAATGATGCGGTGGGTCAGCGTGGCATGGGGCCTCTTCTTGCTCGCATCCGTGGGGTATGCCGACCGTTTAATCGTGAGCAATTACCCCGAAGAATTGTCTGAACCTGGTCGATTGGTGGACACCAACCTACCGGCCGGCTTAACACGGTTGATGTATTACCATCTTAGTCGGGCCAGCCTACCCATGACCATACAGCCTACCCTCATCAACCGCGGGGCGGTCACGGTCTCTATTCAGTGGCGTCATGGATTGGGCGGTCCGAGTGAAGATGGTATTTTTGCCGGGCATCGATCTGCTCGCTTGTATTGGGACAAACATGTGGCCGATCAGTGGGGTCGCCTTACCCTTCCCCCCGGTTTGCCTGTTACATTACCCCCTCATGCGTTTCGTCCCCGAATGGTATCCACCGGGTTACTAGAGTTTAAAACCGCTCAATCGGATGTGTCGTTGTGGTTAGACGTCATAGACCCTGCCTTTCCGATGATGAGTGCACTGCACCGCCCCCTCACCCCCTATCGGTTTGGGGTGTTTGATCAAAGCGTTGAAACCCAATCCATGACGGTTGACTTTAGCATTCCCATTCAAGAAATTCCGATAGGGGGTACCCGTTTTTTGTATGACCCCCAATCTGGCATTGTCTTACGAGGAAATTATGGGATGATTTATGATATTATCGCCACACTCAAAAACCCCACCCCTACCCCTGGTTCCGTCTCGCTTTATTTGGCCCCTTTGGGCGGTATTAACCGTGGCGTCGTGGTACTCGATCAACGCATCATTGAAAGTACGTTTATTCACCATAAAAACAAGTTATCGCCTGAGCACCTGCAACGCATTGTTTTTATCCCGCTAATTTGGTCTTGGTTGCCTCGCTATCGCCCGCACCATGAACCTTGAGACCGTCACCGCCATTTTAAATACCGCCATTCAGGTCGTCATTGTGGCCTCTTTACCCAGCGTGGGCATTGGGCTTCTGATTGGCTTAATTATTGCCTTAATCCAAGCCATTACCCATGTGCAAGAACAAACCCTCACCTTTGTCCCCAAAATGATTGTGGTGCTATTGGTCATTGCTGCGACCTTTCCTTGGATGGCCCGGTTATTGTTGGAAATGACCATGGAATTGTGGCGGCATATCCCTGATTATGTTCGGTAGGCTCATCGACGCCCTTCGGCACCCATTGTCATGCTCATCACACCGGAGTTAATCGTTCAATTTTTGTTGATCCTCATGCGGATGGGGGGGGTGATGGTGTCTGCCCCGCTGTTTAATCGACGGGACCTGATGCTCATGAGCAAGGTGTCACTGGTGTTCTGGACGTCTTTTTTAATCTTGTTTGTGGTACCAAGTCCTGCGAAACCCCTCACCACGGGATTGTCTTTGGTAATGGCCGGCATCATCGAATTTTTGATTGGTCTTATGATGGGGTTTGTCTGTGACTTGCTGATTACCACCCTTGAATTTGCGGGTAATTTAATGGATTCTCAGGGTGGATTAAGTGTGGCAGCCACGTTGGACCCTACCTCGGGGCGATCGATGGCCTTGTTGTCCTTGCTGCGACCTTTCCTTGGATGGCCCGGTTA
>RGUG01000128.1 GCA_010027915.1 bacterium
GTAAATCAACCCTATTAAATGCCTTGACCCAGTCTGATGTCTTGGCCGAAGACCGTTTATTTGCCACCCTTGATCCGACCACCCGTCGATTGTCCCTGCCATCGTCTGACCAGCTTCTGATTACGGATACGGTGGGGTTTATTCAAAAATTACCGCATCAGTTGGTGACCTCGTTTCAAACCACCCTTGAAGAAGTGACCCAGGCAGATTGGTTGATTCATGTCATCGATGCGACCAATCCCCGTTGGCCTGCTATGGTGTCGGTGGTCAATGAGGTGCTCACTCAATTGGGTGCGGCGACGACGCCTCAGGTGATGGTGTTTAACAAGGTGGATGCCATCGATGGCCCTGATTGGCCCCAAGGGCCGCCTGGGATACCGGTTTGCCATCTGTCTGCACGCACCGGACAACGCTTAGAAAGCCTGCTGACCCTATTGGATGCCCAATTGGCATCGTTTCGGCATCTCATTACTGTTCGAATCCCCTATCAACGCATGGATATTGTGCACCAGTTCCATGAGCATGGTCGGGTCGCCTCGATTGACTATGACGCTGACATTCGCATGACCGTGGATATTAATCGTATCGTGGCGGAACGTATTTTATCGGCGTTGCACGAGCCAGGAGGGGTATCACATGGTTAGTTCGGTTGCGATTGTGGGGGCAGGGGTATCGGGTTTGTATTTGGCTCGTCTGCTTCATGATGCGGGGCATGCTGTGACGGTATTTGAAAAAAGTCGTGGGCCTGGCGGTCGTTTGTGTGGGCGACGCGTGGCAACCGGTCAACATGACATGGGGGCACCTTATGTATCGGATCGTACCGAAAGCCCATGGTCTGATCGCTTACTGGAATGGGAACAGGCGGGTGTATTGGCCCGATGGTCTCCTCGTGTGGCCCGTTTTAATGGTCAGGAGTGTATCCCGTTGCCACCGCAACCCCCGCGCTGGGTCGGGGTTCCCTATCATAACCGCTTGTCCCATCACCTGGCATCTGGATTGACCCTTATCCCATCGTTTCGGGTCACGGGCCTGACCCGATCGGCTCAGGGATGGCAGGTTGCTTCGGACGACGGCCAGTATGCGACCGTATTTGATTGGGTGGTAACGGCGGTGCCCCCTATTCAATCCCATGCGATAACGGCGGGCTTTTTGCCAGAGCCGACCACCCAGATGGGCCCGACGTTTACCCTGATGCTCGAAACCCATCCAGACGTGGCGATGGCATTGGATTGGGTGTGGGGTGATGAGGTAATGGGGACGCTGGTGGCCACCCATCGCAAGCCTGGGCGTGTGGCCGATCGGGGGCTGTGGTCTTTGCATGCCACCGTTCCCTGGTCGACCCGTCAGGTGGACCAACCCTTGGAATGGGTGGCAGAAACACTCACCCAGGTGTTTCGAGATGTCACGGGACACAAGGGGGAGGTGTTGGGTGTTCAGGTTCACCGTTGGTTATACGCCAGTGTGGTAACCCCTCCGGATCCCCCTGTCTTGGATCATGGTATTCGGTTGGGGCGTGTGGGTGATTGGACGATACAAGGCGATACCTGGGGTGCGTTGCAGTCGGCGGATCTGATGATGAAATGGCTCTCCGATGTCCTCTGACGTGTATGTGTTAGCGGTTCAATTGGTTCGGGATCGCTTGATGGTGAGCTTGATTTCACACGATAACCAACGCATAGGGATCAATGAGCCTGTGGTGTTTCCGCTGGTATTGCTTCCCCCTGAGGGGGGGATTAGTTTGCCAAACTCGGTGGGATATAACCCGTATCAGATGAATGGTCAATCGGTATGGGTGTTATCTTTTTCTTCGGCATTGGAGCGACAGGTATGGGCAACCCATTACCGTCAAGAGGGGGTGTTGCTCACGGCATCGATTGACCCGGTGATGTGGTGGCGTATGACCCACCTGCCCCATTCTTTTACTCAGTATGATCGTGATGATGGGGGCTTGGCACGGGTGGCCACACCGGCATTTCCATTGGATTTTCGGGTTATGTCATTGGACGTTGAGGCCAGTGGGTCGGCTGAAGAACTCTATTCGGTGGCCATTCATGGGTATGATTCATGGGGGGAGTACCGCCATGTTTTTATGATGGGATCGGGCGATCCTTCCCCTCATATCATGTATTTTCAGACCGAAGCGGCACTATTAAAACAATTGTGTCACTTAATCAATGCCCGTGATCCAGATGTGTTATTGGGGTGGCATATCCGAGAGTTTGACATTCGGTATTTGGTTAAAAAATGCCGTCAACACGGGTTTGAATGCCCCATCGGTCGGTTTGGGGGTTCGGATGTGTACTTGCCAACGGAGAAAGCCTTACCCATCATTCCGGGTCGTCTCATTTTGGATGGGGCGGTATGTTTGAATCGATTGGGGGTGGGATTAGAGGGCCAGTCCTTGGATGTGGTGGCCCATCAGTTGTTGGGTCAAGGCAAGACGTTAACCTCAGGGATGGATAAAATCAAAGAAATTGAACGGATGTTTCGTGAGGATAAAGTGGCCTTGGGTCGTTATAATTTATTGGATTCCGAATTGGTATCTCAAATTTTTGAGTCCCAGCAATTGTTGCCACGCTTGGTGGCGGCGACATCGGTTTGGGGGGGTACCATCTGGGATGCGATGGGGGACGGCCTGTTAATCGCCCCTCATATTGGGGGTAGCCGACTGTCATTAGGGGAGCTTCCCTTTGGTTTGGGCGAGGCACCGCCTCGGGTGTCGCCTCCCCCTACCTCGGTCCAGTTGGGCCGTACCCAACACCTTGTGATGCTAAATTGGCCTTGTGTACTCACCCAATTGTGCCGTTCGTTTGATTTAAATCCCCTTCATGATGCCCCCGATCAGCTGAGTTGGGTGCCTGATCACACGGTGTTTCGGGATCAGTTGGAATGTGCATTGAGTGAGCCGGCGTTATTAGAATCTGAATTGCGTTTTTTGGTGTATCACCCCAAATCCCCGGTTCGGACCCTGGCATTTCCCACGCGGTTGTTGGCGGCATGGTCAGCGTGTGGGGAGTGGGTGGCGGCATGGGTACGGCAACAGGGTGGTCGTATGGTGTGTACCACCGAGTCATGCATGGCCTTTTGTTTGCCCGATGCGGACGGGTGGTCTTCTCATGCATTTGAGGCCGCTCTTCAGGAGTGGGCTCAGCGTTTGCCGGGTCATACGCCTTTTGAGTTACAGATTGATCCCTTGGCTCCTTATGCCTATGTGTGTCGGGATGGGCAACGGGGCATATGGGTTGGCGTGGTCGATGGGGAAGCGGTGTCTTACCGTTCTTTGGGTGATCCCATTCAATTTAATCTACCGATTGTTCGGCGATTTTTGGATACCTTGTTGCGTGCGGATGCCAATGGTGAGTCCATTTCGGCCACTGCGTCACGTTTTATCGAGACCTTGTATACGGGTACTTGGGATGGCGAGTTGGTTTATACCCATCGGGTGAGGGGCTTGCATTATCGCAAGGGGACCGTACCTCCCTATGTGATTGCCGCCCGAAAAATCCGTCAACATTCCGGAACCATTCACTATGTCTACACGATGGATGGCCCTACCCCGGTCACCATGCGGTTGCCGGAGCACCCCCTTGATTATCACCATTATGTTCAAACTGAACTGAGTCCTATGGTGGCATTATGGCCATCATAGGGGTGGGATGGGGGTGCGAAACGCTTGCGGAGCATGTGCAGGCCGATGAGTGCTTGCTTCGAATGGCGGCCGATGGCCAATGGCCGATGGCGTTGCGATGCTGGGAACCCCCTTCGATTGGTGTGGTGATGGGTTATGGTAATCATCCGGACCGGGAGGTTAATATGCCACGGTGTGCCCAAGATGGTATTCCGGTATTGCGTCGTTGTTCGGGTGGCGGGGCGGTGGTGTTGGGGCCTGGCTGCTTGTGTTATACCTTGGTTGGATCGTCGCGTGAGATCCCATCTTGGGATACGATTGGCGGGGTGACAGCTTGGGTCATGGGGCAATTGCGTGACATGTTGTGTCAATTCTGGGGGATATCGGTTTCCATTCAAGGCACCTCTGATTTGGTGTGGCAAGATCGTAAAATATCTGGCAATGCCCAGCGCCGATTGCGCGAGTACGTGTTGTTTCATGGAACGTTGTTATGTGACCTTG
>RGUG01000129.1 GCA_010027915.1 bacterium
CGCACCACCATTCAAGTGGCGGGACGACCCAAGGGGGCCCGCATCGACGTGGAACTCGTGGCCCAACTCAAATAGGCGGGCCTTGAAGCCCCACTCAAGGGAGCATACCATGCTAAACTACCTCCCGTTCCGCTTGCAAATTTCCTCGACATGCGTCTCAACGATGGAGCTCTAACACCAGGAGAATCAGAGATGAGGGTTGAAAAAGAAACCAAACCACCATTATTCGGTTCAGATGGCATACTACGAACCTCAGAATAGCCCATCTTGGACGCAACAAAACCATGGGATGGAGAGGAACCCACGCTGCCCGCCTTGTCAGAAGAAGGCCAGCTGACAGTAGGTGGAGGGGTTCCAGGTCTGCCCACCTCACAAGTTGCCGTTTTAGGATTAGGTGTACGAACCCAAGTGGACTCAAGCCAATTCAGTGCACGATTAATCAAGAATAAAGGGCCATCTAGTTGTGATTGCTGTTCATCCGTCAACGATGGTTGTGATCTCTGAGGCAACTCGGATCTCGAAAAGGGCTCCTGAGGTTCGGGGGTCTTTTCAGAATAATACTGGGCTCGTTGTTCGGGTTTAACATCAAGCCAACATAAGGGGTCGGAAAAAAGACGTTTCCCAACATGAGACCAGTAATCCGGAGTAGAACCAGACGCAGCAGACCCGCTACTGTCAGCACCACCCGCCTGCTTAGAACCACCACCAGCCTGCTCAGAACCAGCAACAGAACTTACAGGGGCAGAAAGAACCCCTGCACCAGAAGCCACCCCGCCCACTATCATGCGCAAAGTGATCGGTACACTACGAAACCCCATAACATTAAGACTTAACCCACCGCTAATAGGACAACAAGAAAGATTGGTGGCTAGACCCAGACCTTTCATCATACACTCCTTACAAAACCAACATCACGACCGCATTAGCCCAGCACATCTTTCCCCATCGGGAATAACCCATGGACCCAATCGTGCCAACGAGTCCCATCGGCTGATCGTCATCGACCAATAGGGCGATAGAAAGAAAAACGCGTTGGCACAATGAAACCTGGCAGCAGTATTGCATACATGTCATGATCATGCCAACCCAATCGATGAGTTGGATTCGGGGGTATCCCCACCAGCGCTTGCTCACTGTTTTATCCCCCTTTGTTCCCCTATCGTGAGGGTATCCGCCCCATCTCAATCAAAACCCCTTCGTTTGGGACCGTCCCTCACACGGGTACCCACCCAACACGGACCCTTTGTTTTGTCCCCACCCCCTTCCCCACACCATCAGCACCCTCCCTCCCACACTGCCTGGGGGAACTAGCATGGTAACGTGACCACTCAGCGTCACCCACCTCCCGGTTCAACCGGGTGCCACCCGCCCCCTGTGATGCCATTGCTTCCCTTTATTTTGGAACCAAACGCACCACCACTTCCACATGGGGCGTATTCGGAAACATATCAACCCCCTGAATCACGGTGGGCACATACCCCAACCCTTGGCACTGAATCAAATCCCTCACCAACGTCTTGGGCTGACACGAGACCATCACCATCACCCGTGGGTGCAAGGCCAACGCCCTGATCACCGATTTGGGCTCCATACCGGAGCGCGGCGGGTCGGCAATCACAAGGTCCGGACAGCAGGTCAAGGTTTTTAATACCCGTCGAACGGGTCCTTCTATCACCGTCATATTACCCACCCCATTGCGTCTCATGTTGCAATGGGCCGCTGCTATGGCATACGGATTTGATTCGATTGAATTATCCATCGGCTGGGGATCCGCCAAAGACGCAATCACCTGATACAAAACAGGGGCTTGCAGGGCATTCGGTTGAAAAAATGAATACGGGGCCACATCATACCACACCCCGTTGAGTTGATCCGACAAGGTCAAAGACCCACCAATCGTGACCACATGATCCGAAAATGCCGTATCCGATGGGGTGTCTTGAATGGCCATCCCCAACCCCTGAATATCATCCCGAACACACAATTGCTGCCACAACACACCCATTGTTTCTGAAATATCTTGTTGACTGACCACCACCACCACCACCTGACCCGTATGGGCCGATCGTCGCACCATGACATAACGCAATAGCCCCTCGTGTGTCACGGGGTCATACGGTGGGTGCCCCGCCCATTGGACCCACTGCAAGATCACCCCATGCAACCATGGCCACCAAGGCAATAGCAACCCACACTGAGGGGTTGAAACCACCGAGTCAAAGGCCCCCCGTTGTTTTAATCCCAATACCACCTGTCCGCGGGTCATGCCAAATGCATATTCCATTTTATTGCGATGGAATTGGGTGGCCGGGGCAGAAATAAGTGGCGAAAGACAAGACGCCCAATCGGGGTTTCCCTGCACAAGCAAACCCCGCAACCGGTCTTGCTTGAGTTGGGCCTGGTCAATGGCCGATACCCCCTGCCACGCACATCCCCCACACACAGGGTAATGCTCACACGACCCCTCGGTACGCCATGGTGAGCCCGTTGGGCGGCTTATCAGTCGACCCGATGCGTGACGCCGGCGTTGTCGGAGCACTTCATAGGCCACTGACTCTCCCACGATTGCCCCCGGAATACTGATCGTGACCCCGCCCTGTTGGATTTGACCATGGCCATCCCCATCCATGGCACCCACCGTACCGTGGGTGGGCAATCGATAGGGTAAGCGCTCCGGTGGCAGGGTCATGAATCAGACAGCGGGCCCGCCACTTCCTCCTTGTTCACCGTCTGGCTGACAGGTCGGCATTCCAACTTGCGAATCCGGTTATCGCTGACATCCAAAACCACCAATTCATAACTTCCCACTGAAATCACATCCCCAATGGCGGGAACCTCCCCCCATTCATGCAACACAAACCCGCCAATCGTATCGTAGTTTTCACTGTCCGGAATGGGCAACGACAACCGCTCTACCACATCATCAATGGCCATGGCCCCATCCAATTGATAATGCTGGTCGCCCAATTGAATCCAGTCCGGGGTTTCATCATCGTATTCATCCTGAATCTCGCCTACAATCTCTTCGATCACATCTTCAAGGGTGACCAACCCCGACATGGCCCCAAATTCATCCACCACAATCGCCAAATGGGTTTTTTGGGCCCGAATGACCTTGAGTAACGATTCAATACTCTGGGTTTCGGGGATAAACACCACCGGGCGTATCAGGGCCTGCAACGACTCGGTGTGTCCCAATTCAGAAATAGCCAGTAAGTCTTTGGCATAAACAAACCCCACTACCGTGTCCAATGTCCCCCGATATACCGGTATACGAGAATGCCCTTGTTCAACAATCATGCGCTTCACTTCCCCCATACTGGCCGCCACATCAATACCGATGGCATCCGACCGGGGGGTCATGATTTCACGCACCACCGTGTCGGACAATGACATAATCCGGTGAATCATCTGACGTTCTTCCGATTCGAGTGGGTTGGGTGACGCACTGTTTTCTACCAACCCCATCCATTCATCGGCCCGTGTTCGGTTGGCCGCAGGGGGCTTGTCCGTCACAAGCCATCGTCCCACCAAGGGGCGAACCCAGTGCGTAAGCCGCATGCCCCACTGCACCCACCCAGGCCCCTGGTTGGGCCATTTTCCTATCACCACCCCAGGTAACATCACCCCCATGACCCACATACTCAGTCCCACCCAGACACAAACCGAAGCCGCATCCAATGCCGATAATTCCGATGGGTTAATACGCCCTATAATGACCCACCAATACGCAAATGAAACGGTCACCATACACCCAATCCCCCACCGCATGATACCCAATAGGGCCAATAAAGACCGTGCGTCCCAATCGAATCCCCCGGTGCCTTTGCCCAATCGTAACGACCGCTCCATAATCCCCACCACACTGAGTATCCCCAGCAAACAAAGCCCCGACCACAACGGTGAATGAACCCCAACCATACCCATACTCATGACGTCATATCCTACGCAACAACCTGCCGATAAAGCAAGAGACAAGCCACAATGGTCACCATGACCACCACCCATAACACCGCACCAGCCGAGACGTCTTTGATCACTTTGGCAACAGGAGAAGGATCCATACACCACGCATCGACCATGCGTTCCATGGCCGTGTTAAATAGTTCGG
>RGUG01000130.1 GCA_010027915.1 bacterium
TCCCTTCGACTCAGCGGCGTTCGCTGCGTCTTGTCTCCGCGGCTCACCGTAGGACACGCCCTAGTGAAGCCACTGCAGGGTTCTTGACCTCACGCATCCCCTGATCACGTCATCGGTTTTTACGCAGTTCGACGGCTCCGCAGATGATCATGACTCCTCTGTGCCGAACCCTCTCATTGCCGCCCAGGCCTATTCTCTGCCCGTGCGTGCCGTGCAGTTCGCGTCCTTCGGCGGCCCGATAGCGCTCGCGGCACGACCCGAGCCGGTGCCATCGGCTGACGGGGTGGTGATCCAGGTCGACGCCACTGGCCTGTGCCGGAGTGACTGGCACGGGTGGCAGGGACATGACCCGGACATCACCGACCTGCCCCATGTTCCGGGCCATGAGTTCGCCGGTCGCATCGTGGAGGTGGGTCCGCAGGTGCGGATCCGTGTGGTCGGGGAGCGCGTCACGGTCCCGTTTGTCTGCGGGTGCGGTGTATGCGAACAGTGCAGGAGCGGGAACGCCCAGGTGTGCCCATCCCAGTGGCAGCCGGGATTCAGCGGGTGTTGTTTGGGGTGGCAGACCCCAACCCATTGGTCAGGGCCCAACCGGCACATGGGTATTTGGCCGCCCATGGTGTGACGTTAGAAGACAGTCACATGGGCGATACGTTTGGGTGGGTGCATCGGATGTTTTTTAAGTGGGTTACCACCCAACGGCCATGGGTAGGGGTAAAAGTGGCGGTGAGTTTAAATGGCAAGTTGGCATTGCGATCACCCGGTGGCCCGACGTATGTAACGGGAAATGACGCCTTGCAATGGGTGCATGAGCGGCGGGCACTGTGTGACGCCATACTGGTGGGCATTGGCACGGTATTGGCGGACGACCCGTTGTTAACGTGTCGCATACCTGGGTATTCCTCGCCCATTAAGGTCATACTTGACCCAAGGGGTCGCTTGCCCCTCACCGCCCGGTTATGGGACGAGACCAGCCCCGCCACCGTATGGGTGTTGGTTGCCGAGGCTTCGGTCACCGAGGCCCATCACCGCTTGGGCGAACGTGCCACCATTGTACCGATTGGCATGCCCTTGTGCTGGGACACGGTGATGCAACAACTATCAGCACGGGGTCTTTATGATGTCATGATTGAGGGGGGCCTAGGGGTATTACAGGGGCTATTTGAACAACGGGTGGTCGATGAGGTGGACCTGATGATGGCCCCCTACTTATCAGGGGGTGGCGAGGCGTATTCTTTTGTGGATGGGCATGGCATAGGGGGAAAGGGCTGGTCCATTCCCATGACCATTCGCGAGGTCACCCAACGGGGAGCCGATGTGCACATTCAGGCCTTGGTCGCCAAGGGGGTGACGAAGTGATGGCCATGACACCATTGCCCCTGCCGTTGGTATGTGAGGGAAAAGTAAGGGCCTTATATGATGCCGGCCCGCTGTATTTGATGGTGGCATCCGACCGGATCAGTGCCTTTGATTCGGTGATGCCCACCGAGATTCCGTACAAGGGGATGGTATTAACCCAGTTAAGCGAGTATTGGTTTCGTGCGACCGAATCGATTATCCCCAATCATTTTGTGTCTGCATATCCGCATACCTTTCCGGCTGCGGTGCAAGCACATCTTCCCTTGTTGGTGGGACGCAGCATGTTGGTGGCCAAGTGTGTGCCCATTTTGGTGGAGTGTGTGGTGCGTGGGTTTATGGCCGGCTCTGCATGGCAAGAGTACCAGTCAAACGGGACGGTGGCTGGGATTCGATTGCCTGCTGGTCTATCGGTGGGCAGCCGATACCCTGACCCATTGTTTTGCCCGGCGATTAAAAACCATCAGGGCCATGACGAAAATATTTCGTATGAAACATTGGTCGATCAGGTCGGCGATGACATTGCCCGTCAATTAAAAGCGGCCAGTTTGGCGGTGTATGACCGTGGGGCCCAGCATGCCGCAGAAAAGGGGCTGTATATTGCCGACACGAAATTTGAATTTGGATGGATCGGCAATCAGCTGACCCTAATCGATGAGGTATTCACGCCCGATTCCTCCCGCTACTGGGATGTGACGGAGTACGACCACGCCATGGCGACCGGTACCTTGCCGATGGGATACGACAAGCAGGTATTAAGGGAGTATTTAAAAGCCCAAGGGGCAACCGGGCCGGTGGCATTGCCAGACGCGGTGGTGGCCACCATTTGGGGGCGCTACACCGGGGTCTTTGAACGGATAACGGGTACACCGTTTCAGGCGGGGTAACCAGACCGGTATTTACTTGGACCACGGACACCTGTGCCCAGATGGCGATGTAACCTACCGCCATGATCGATCCTTGCCGTTGCATGGGCCTGTTGGGTCTGAGACAACGTAACCTGATGCATCCCGTTGATTGGATGATGCCTCACCGCTAATGGGCGGTATTGGCTGGGTGGATATCAACCGGATTGGCTTTCTTTGATGACCTGTGAGATGGTGCTGATGACAAACCACTACGACAACATCAAGGGTGAGCCGTCAGGTGCGATGATGTGGGGGATCGATTTTGTGACCATCGCTTGACACCCCAACATCCGCACTCAAAACCGACCAATGCCCGTTGGGTCCGATGCTGATCCATGGGCAAGGCGGGCCAATGAAACCCAGTATCCTAAATGACCTAACGGGTGATGCTATCTGATGAGGGGACTTGCCTTCTGACATCGGGCCACATCAGGGTAATGAGTTTGTGTACAGTGGTATAAGGGGGTGTGGTGTGATGACGATTTGAGGCATGATGGAGCGCATGGCCAATCCCATTGACTAACTGGTTGTCAAAAAAAGCAGGGGGTATTGTTTTGTTATAATCGGGAAAAACCTTACGTAGGGCATCATGGACACTGTCTGTGGTGGTAGGATGCTGGCGAATGGTATCTTGGTGTAACAAAAGCCAATATTCAAAACAAGGCTCAGTGATGGCCATTTGGGCCCCGGGCACCGTTTTAAGTGCCTGTTTGGCATCTTTAATTTGAGACGCCTTGCGGGTGTCGTGGTCAATGACAATCCAGCACGCCCAGTCACGAGGGTCGCCTTGATGCTTTAAATAGGTCTTTAATCGGTTGACAACATACCCAGGAGCTGATTTTTTATCGGGTTTAACCAATTTAATATGACAGTTCGCTTTGATATATTGCTTAAGACAATCGAAATACTGATATTCAGTCTTACCTTCGGTTGCAATACACACCACAGCCCGTTGGGTGGTAGCGTTAATAACGCGACGATATTTCCCCCTTTTTAGATGGCCACTCATCCCTCATCGTCCCCCTGCATTTGTTCCGGCCACTCCGGGTCATACAAAGTGGGCAAGCCCCCTAAATGACCTTGCCGATAGCGTTTGGCCACATCGGTACGGGCTGATAGGCCTTCAAATTCTACAAAAGAATACAAAGTCGAGTGGTTGCCGTGTTTTTCGACCACCCACATTTCATCCAGTCTTAACAAGGACTGCGTCATCACCGATTGGTTGTGGGTGGTAAAAATCAGCTGAGACCGAGTATGGGGGGTGCAGGACCTTAAAAACCCGTCGATTAAAGACAGCAAGAGGTCATGGTGAAAATGTCGCCCCAATTCATCGACTACCAATACCATCGGCCGACTGACCATGAGTCGGAACACAGGTAAAAGATGAATCAAGACCTTCGACCCGTCAGATAGCCACGCCATTGGAAATGGCACCTCGCCACCCGCATCATCCCGGTGAATGGCAGCCAATTCGGATGCGGTGAGTGATCCGTCTTGGGTTGGCTCGATCATGTACGTCCCCTGCGTATGCAACCTCGCCATCACTTTTTGATCAGGATTCTTGCGAAAAAGCTCTTTTAATCCTTCGGCAATCGAATCTGACTCAACCTGTTCGGTTAGGTTGGGATGGGGCATTTTTCCTAATTTAACAATGCCGGTATCGAGTTCATGCAACCACCGCCCCACTGCTCTTGACAGTGGTGTATCTTCCATCAGACGTTCAATCAACTGAAACTCAGATCGATCGTTGAGAATGACCAATGACTTAAACCAATTGAAAATCGGGGCATAATCCGGGATATTTTCTTCGCTGGAC
>RGUG01000014.1 GCA_010027915.1 bacterium
TGTTCCATTCCATTTCTTTTGCTGGTCATAATTTAAGGTATAATAATAAAAGTCTTGACTTAAAACTACTAGTTGATATGATTTTATAAGTTGTATATTATTTATAACGGTATTCATATCAGGAATCTCATCTAAATCAGCCTCTAAATCGGGGCCCGCTTGATACGACACTGACGGAGCTACTGGAGAAGACGATGTCTTGACACCCACTTTGGCAACCGGCACATCAAAGTCAAACCCACTACCACCTTGACTAGGCACCTGTTCCAATGAAGGGGTAGCCACAGACGGTGTGGGAGCCGTGGCACCCATTTTTATACCACCGCCCAACACTGCCGATGGGTAGGGGTTACTTGCAGGGAGCGCCAAGGGACGTATCTCAGAAGCCACCACCTCGGTGATCCATTTTCGTGACCCATCTGGATTGTCCGACGTGCGCACATGGATGCGACCCTCAACCAACACACAAGCCTGATCTGATAACCGACTCCCTGATTCGGCCAGCTGACCAAATCCCACCACTGGAACCACATCCCGTTGGGGGACCCCGTCACCTGACGAAGGGCGATCGGCCACCACCGAAAAACGAAGAACCGACTCACCGGATTCAGTTAATCGGACCTCGGGGGCTCCTTCAATCAACCCGATGAGGGTTATGCGATTAAAGGAAGTCAATTGGATGTCACCTCAGCCGGTTTTTTGGATCCTTCTACCGAGTCGAGGGTGACCGTTAAATCACGAAGAATGGTTTCGGTCACTTGTATTTTTCTGCGAAGCTCTGCCACCGTTTTGGGCGTGCCATCAAATTGAATCAAAACATAACACCCTTTGGTTTGCTTGTTGATAGGGGTGGCCAACTCACGTACGCCCCATATGTTACGATTGAGTATGGCCCCTTCAGAACCCGTAATCCATGATTCGATGGTCGCAACCTGTGCCTCAATGTCTTCCTCTGATTGATTGGCCTTTAGAATAATCAAACTATCGTACGCCTTCATCCTCATCTGTCCTTTCTACATCCTTTGTTGATCCGTCTTCTTAACTTCACGTATACCCTCTTAACCCACACTTCTTCCACTTGTTGATGCCCGTTTAATCTGTCTCACGCATCGGCACCATACCCCCATCTGACTTACCTGCTCAATACCGTTGTCTACGGCTGCCATGCTTGCCGATCGATTGACCCATTGCAAGAAGGAGCCAGGCGGGAGTACCCCGAAGAAACAGGGTGACCCTAACAAAAGGATGGCATATTAGCAGGTTCCCCGTTTTCAATAAAGGGGCCAAGTTTCCGGAAGTGTTGCCAACGTTCCGCCACCCATTGCTCAGGGGTCCACCCTCTGTATCCATCCAGCACATGGATTAATTGGGATTGAATGGTAGTGGCAACCGCTTGCCAATCGTGGTGGGCCCCACCCAATGGTTCCGGCCATATCCCATGGCAAATCCCCATGGATAGAATATCGGGGGCGGTGATCCGCAACGCCTTGGCTGCCACATCGGCTTTTTTGGCATCTCGAAACAAAATAGAGGCACATCCTTCGGGCGAAATCACCGAATATACCGCATATTGCATCATAAACAACCGGTTGGACAACCCAATGCCCAGGGCCCCACCAGACCCCCCTTCGCCGATTACCACCGACACAATCGGAACGTCTAACCCTGCCATCACCTTGAGATTGCGTGCAATGGCTTCGGCTTGGCCCCGTTCTTCTGCGGTCAGTCCTGGATAGGCCCCCGGGGTATCAATCAAGGTAATGATGGGCATCTGGAATTGGTTGGCCAATGTCATCAACCGCATGGCTTTTCGGTATCCTTCGGGGTGAGGCATGCCAAAATTGCGATGCAGGTTTTCTTTGGTATCGTGACCTTTTTGATGGCCGATTACCACCACCCGATGGCCACCCAGTCGACCGATACCCCCTACAATGGAGGGATCATCCCCAAATTGTCTGTCCCCATGTAATTCGGTCCAGTCTTCTGTGATCATCATGGCCAATGACAACGCATCGGGTCGATTGGGATGACGGGCAATTTGCACCACATCAATGGGGGTCAAATTGGCATAGAGTTCTTGCCTGACCATATTGGCCCTTTCCTCAATCTTGGCGATTTCAACGGACAGGTCAATCCCCTCAGACTGGGCCAATGCTTTTAATTGATCGATTTTATCCAATAATTCCGTCAAGGGTTTTTCAAAGGGTAACCGCTTCATGAGCCTCTCCTTTTGGCGGGGTTAGCACCCGCAACAATTTGGCAATGGTGGCGGGTAATTCTTTGCGATGCACCACGCGGTCCAACATGCCATGTTGCAATAAAAATTCGGACCGCTGGGCCCCTTTGGGTAATTTTTGCCGAATGGTTTGTTCAATCACACGAGGGCCTGCAAATGAAATCAGGGCACCCGGTTCGGCCAAGTTAATGTCCCCTAAGGTGGCAAAACTGGCGGAAGTACCCCCTGTAGTGGGGTCACACATCACTGATACATACGGAATGCGATGGGTCGCCAACCGTTGCAAGGCGGCACTGGTTTTGGCCATTTGCATCAATCCCATGATGCCCTCTTGCATGCGAGCCCCTCCAGAGGAGGAAAAAATCAGTACCGGGTGGCCATTGTCAATGGCCCGTTCAATGGTACGGGTTATTTTTTCGCCCACCACGGAACCCATGGAACCGCCCATAAACCCAAAATCCATCACCGCCATATTCACCACCACACCCTGAATACTGGCGATACCTGTCAGAACGGCATCTTTGGTAGGCGATTTGGCCTGGGCTTTTTGGATGCGCACTTGGTAGGACTCTGTGTCTTTGAACCCTAGAAAGTCAATGGGGCCAACCGATTCATCGTGGGCAACAAACGACCCCATATCGGTCATGGCGACCACGCGTTCGGTGGGAGATAATCGAAAATGATGCTGGCATTCACCACACACTTTATGGTTGGTATCCAGGTCTTTCTGAAATAAAATGGCCCCACAAGACGGACACTTGATCCACACATCACCCGGAATGTTTAACTTGGCGGACTGGGCATTGGGTTTTTCTTTTTTTGCAAACCAATCAACAATCGACATGCTCACCTCGGTTATTTATGTTGCCATCACACGGTGACGAATAATGGTCAGTTTACCCCACCTTTCATGGAAGGGCCAGCCAACGCTAATGGCAGGGGGTACATGGGTTACCTGCCTCAACCACCATCCGACTTCTCACATGTCCCATCCCCCCACCTGACACTTACCCCCATTCCCGTGGGGGAGCAAGCTAAATACTGACCTTGATGTCTCTTTTATTACCTCCCACACGCCATCCCTTTTTTATTGTGCCACCCCAATGGCACACAACCTCTCCTGACACATACCCAAGGTGATGACACGCCATACCCTACCATGACACCCAGGCGTTCGATTCGATTGGGCCATGAACTCCTTCTTACACCATCAGTCAGTTGGGGTGTCCTGGACGGCTTTCATCCTGTATGCTCGATATCCATTGATATCCTAATATTATATCGTCTCCCCTGCCTCTCACGCACCCACTGGTCTCGTATCAATGTCAGGACCCATTCCCCGATGGGCCATGATAAAAGTCCCGATTGCACCATCACCCCATCCATCGGTACCCTGTCGGTGACGGCCCCATCACCCATTCCCGGCCCTTTTTATTTTTTTCACCTGCCCTAAACTCTCTAATCGCCATTAGATGATTGATTATCAGCCATTGCGTGAGGACCCCTTGGTTGTATCTCACCCCCCTAGAGATCCCATTGGTGCTGCACCCTGCTTTTTTTGGTTTGCTCCGTCAGCACCCGTTTGATCACCAGGATGTTACATGATTCGATCGTTGGCCGCGGTCTGAAACGAGGTGATCAACTACCCCCTATCGGTCAGGCTTGATCCATCAAATCGCAGTGTGTAAAAGGTCCAAAGTGGTGGGGTATGCCCTATCGGTCCGCCCAAGGCCCCACCGCTGGTTGGGTGACCACTTTCCTTAACCGGTCAAATACCTGGGTGTTGTCGAGTATCCCTGCAAACCACGCCGAAAAGGGCCCCGACGCATACAACGGCACATCCATCGCCGTGTGCTGGGCTTTGTCGGCAATGTCCGTGACCTCCAGATCGGATTCGGTTACACCCATTCCCTTTGACCTGATCACCATGTCCGGTCCGGATGCCCAGGTTACCACCCGCTGACGCGTGGTCCCCTCCCATAGTGCGGCACCCGTATAGTGGGCCCACTCACGATACCCATTAATCGCCAATCCACCTGTGTCATGATCTGCCGTCAGCACCAATAATGTATTGGGAATTTGCCTTAAAAAGGGAATCAGCCGATCCAATGTATCCATCTCCGCCATCGCATACCGCAACCAATTGCGATGGGCCGCTTTGTCAACCAGCCCCGATTCAATCACCGCCACAAACGGCTCTCCCTTTGCCACTAAATGGGACATTGAACGGGTGACCACTGCCTCAAATGACCGTGTCGGCGTCTCCCATTCATACGAAAAATCACCGGGTTGAAGCAAGGCCAACAGGGGGAACCCCATCGACTCATCCCCCCAGTTTGTCGTGACTTGCCCGCCTCTTGTCCGCCATGAGCTCACCACACCATTGGCCGTCACCAACCACTCACTTCCCCCGCCCACCATCAAGTCAATGTTGGCACTTGCCATCCAAGCCGCTACCGATTTGCTATCACGACGATTCGATACATGGGCATAAAACGCCGCAGGGGTCGCATCAACCATCGAGGTATTGGTGATAATGGCCGTCCGATACCCCATCGCATTGGCCACATCCAACAAGGTCTCACAAGGCTCCCCACGTGGATTGACCCCCACATACCCGTTGTTGGTCTTGATGCCACAGGCCAGTGCCGTACCGGCGGCGGCTGAATCGGTCACCCCATTATTGGCCGAATACGTGGTGACCCATCCCACCACCGGAAACCCATCCAGTGCCAGCCGGTGGGAAGGCCCGCCTTTCGTATACCGTGAGGCCACCACCATACCCGGACCCATCCCATCTACCACGACTACCACCACATTGGGCGGGCGACGTGCCGCTTGTATCCACCGTGAGACCCCGACGCCCGTTAGCACCCATAACAACACCCCCAAGCAGGCCGCCACCCGCCAGATTGGCATCTGACGACTCACCAGCCTATCCTTGGCATGCCAGCGGGCTGCCTACTTTTTACCCGACCCCGCATTGGTTTGACACAAAAATTCGACCACATCCCCATCTTGCATGACATACTCTTTTCCCTCTTGTCGGACCAACCCTTTTTCTTTGGCACCCTTCCATCCCCCGCATGACACAAAGGTATCAAAGGACACCACATTGGCCCGTATAAACCCTTTTTCAAAATCGGTATGAATCACACCCGCCGCTTGGGGTGCCGTATCACCCTTGGCAATGGTCCACGCCCGGGTCTCTTTGACCCCAGTGGTCAAATACGTCTGTAACCCCAACAACTGGAACGCTTCCCGTGATAATTGATCCAACCCAGATTCGGCAATCCCGAAATCAGCCAAAAATGCCTGCTTCTCCACCGGGTCCATGTTGGCCAATTCGGCTTCTAGGGCCGCACACACCGTGATCATCCCATACCCCATTTGCTGGGCCCGGTTGGCCACCGCTTGGACCAGTGGCGAGGGGGATACCAACTCTTGCTCCGACACATTCGCCACCAGTATCACTGGCTTGGCAGTTAAGAATTGATACCCGGTGACCATCTCCCATTCATCCGGGTCCCCTTTCATGCTCCTTACCGCTTGATTGGCCATCAACCCATCACGAATGCGACACAATAACTGGTGTTTTTTTACTTCGTCTTTGTCATTGGACTTAATTCGTTTGGATTGGGTCTCTACTGCCCGATTGGCCACCTCCAAGTCCGCCAACATTAACTCCAGTTCAATGGTTTCCATATCCGCCAACGGGTCCACCTGACCATGCACATGCACAATGTTGTCATCGACAAAACACCGCACCACATGGGCCATGACCGCCGTTTCCCGAATGGATGACAAAAATTGATTGCCCAATCCTTCGCCAGCCGCTGCCCCTCGTACCAGGCCTGCAATATCCGTAAAGGCAATGGTGGCATAAATCAGACGTTCTGTCCCACTGATCTTGGCCAATACCCCCAGGCGTGAATCGGGAACTGGCACCACCCCCGTATGGGGATCAATGGTGCAAAAAGGGTAATTTTGTGCTTCGACTGATGCATTGGTAATGGCATTAAACAAGGTGGATTTACCCACATTGGGAAGACCAACAATGCCAACGGCCAAGCCCATTATCCCACCTCCTCACTCGATGGATCGGGCACGTCTTGCAACGTCTCAATATCAACCGTCTCTTCGTTGGCAGGGTCATCGCCCCCTCCTCGCGACGACCCGCCCTCGAATTCATCATCTTCATCATCGATGCGTTGGGCCAATAAATTCAACCGGTCCTCCGCATAGTGAGGAAAAAAGCGAACAAAGGTCGACAAATCCAAAAAGGGTTCCCCAATGTTGCTGATATAAGAATACCGTCGCCACACCCGATCAAAAAACTTAGAAATCACGATGTGCTCGTGAGAACGCAACAAATCAATCATCTGACCAATTTTTCCGATTCGATTTAAAATAATATGGGTTTTAAGGGTGTCATCTCGATACAAATGCTCCATCAAGTCTCGGTACATCGTCACCACCTCGGGGCCTATTAACAACGTATCCAATTCGTTAATACGCGATGAGGCTGGTTCAAACACAATAAACGATATAAACCGAGGTTCAATTTCTGGTGTCAAGACCACCGGACGATTTAAATTCATGTTGCCATCCTTCACTATTACCCATTTTATGCCCCATGACAGACCCCATTGATATGAGCGTCACGCATACAGGGACGTTGCCCCATTGCGGAACTTGCAATGGCCACCGCCCATACAACGTTCGGGGCAAAGTATAGCGTTCTTTATTGGGTTCGTCACGCCGCACCCACACCCCCCTTCTGTACGGATGGCCCCCACTGGTATCGCCTCAGGGGGTAAGCCGGGTTCTGTTTTATCCGACCATTTGTCTGGGTGACACCTCACGGTGTCACTCTAGCGATCAACCCGGGAATCCAAACGAAGCGGGCCGCTTCTCTTCCCCTATTTGATCTTGCTCCGGGTGGGGTTTACCGAAGGTCGACGTTGCCGCAACCTTAGTGAGCCCTTACCTCACTTTTTCACCCTTACCTTTGTTGCAAAGGCGGTATATTTTCTGTGGCACTTTCCATCAGCCCTTGCAGACCGTCCTCCCGTTAGGAGGCACCCTGCCCTGCGGAGCCCGGACTTTCCTCCAGGCATGGCCCAGCGGTCGGTTCCCTCAGACGATACCGCCCCAGTGTAACACGATTCATGCCCCCGTCAACGCACCCATTCTCACCACTTATTACGGCCGGACTCAAGGCATCCCTTCAGCCAAAATGGTGTGAGAAAAGGCATCAGAGACAAGGGATTCCCATTGGGGATGATCGACCATTTTGGGGATTCCCCCAATCAAACCAGATCATTGCTGTGAAGGGAACGGGGGGTGATGTGCCAGGGGAGTGATGAGTGGGGTTATACGATGGATAGGGTGGTGCGCCCAGAGAGAGTCGAACTCCCAACCTTCTGATCCGTAGTCAGATGCTCTATCCATTAAGCTATGGGCGCTTGCATTGCCAGTGTAAAACATGTGTGCGTCACATTCAAGACGGGCGTGTGGATAAACAGCTTTCTCCCAATTGACCACAGGCAGCGGCAATGTCTTGCCCCCGCTTAAATCGAATGGTAACGGGGACTTTTTGCTTGGCCAACCCCGTTTTAAACCGTTGTAACGTGGCCTCACTCACGGGTCGAAACGGAATTTTGGGATGGGGGTTTAGGTTAATGAGGTTGACTTTGGCATCGAGGTACTGTGCCAAATGGGCCAATTCACGGCATTCTTGATCGGAATGGTTGACCCCATCTAACAAGGTGTATTCCAGTGTCAATTTGCGATTGTGTAAGGCCCCATACTCTTTTAAGGTTCGGGCTACCGTCATAATGGGATTGCGATCTTCGATTGGCATAATGGTCCGGCGAATGGTCGGGTCGGGGGATCCCACCGAAAAAGCCAAATTCACCGCCCGTTTTTCATCGATCAGACGCCGAATGCCCGCCACATACCCCGATGTGGACACCGTTACATTGCGTTTGGATAACCCAAACCCCCACGGGGCATTCATCGCATCAATCGCAGCCAACACCGCATCGGCATTTAATAGGGGCTCGCCCATGCCCATGAACACCACATTGGTAATGGGAAAACCGGCTTGAATGGCCACCGACAACTGACCTAAAATCTCGTCCACCCGCAATTGCCGCTTAAACCCTACCACGCCCGTTAAACAAAACCGACAGTCAACCGGACAACCCGATTGCGATGAGACGCATAGTGTATGGTAATCCGATTCATGCAACACCACCGATTCAATCTTGGCCCCATCATCTAGGGTTAATTCAAACTTGGTGGCCAAGTCCCCTTTGGCACTATAAGAGCGAACCTGCTTGAATGGGTTTAGGCCAATACCCAGTGTCTCGAACGTGGCCCGGACCGCCTTGGATATGTCGGTCATGCCATCGGCACTTAACACCCCTCGATAAACCCACTGCATCAGCTGCTTGGCGGCTAACCGGGGCATGCCCAATTCACACAACGCAGGGATTGCTTCCTGGGGGTCTTGCCCCAATAGCCACATCATGGACGATCTGGTACGTGATTTAAAAAGTCAATCACTTGGTACAAACGGCCAAAGGTGCTGCGGTTATAGTAGACCAACAGCCGTGGTAACTCAGGATACACGTCATGGTCAAACCCCAATTCGTTGGGCATCACTTGTTCAATCTCGCCTTTCACCAAGAGTGATTTAAATTTGGTGTTCATGTCACGCAACGCCTCGGGTGATAACGGACTATTCAAGCGGATAATGGTAAGGTCATCATGGTAACGAATCGAATGATAGCGACGATAAAACCGTGCAATATGATCCACCGCCTCTTGGGCCGACTGCAAGGGACGCCACAAAAACAAATCATCATCCGAAATGTACTGTTGCCCCAATAATTCGGACTGAACAAACTCAATCCAGCGGTCCCAATACGTATCCCCTTCGGGGGCCAACAACACCACCGGACGGGGGGCACACCGGCCGGTTTGAACCAGGGTCAACACCTCAAATGCCTCATCATGGGTACCAAACCCACCCGGGCATAATACGGTGGCATCCGACTCACGAATGAACATTAATTTTCGATTAAAAAAATATTTGAACGACACCAATTTAGACGACGTATCAATATATGGATTGGGGGATTGTTCGAAGGGCAACATAATATTGGCCCCAAAACTCATGTTGACCTGCGCCCCTCGGTTACCCGCCTCCATAATGCCCCCCCCTGCACCCGTGATGACCATGTACCCTTTTTGGGTGATCAACCGGGCAAATGCCTCGGTCAATTGATACGCAGGGTGGGTCTCCGGGGTTCGGGCCGACCCAAAAATGGCCACTTTTCTTACATCACGATACGGGGCAAATACCTGAAATGCGGCCAATAATTCACGCAAGGAATGCTTGATAATGTTTCGGTCCTGCCGGTCTTGCGTGACGGATAAAATGCCCAACAACGACACCAACATGGGCTTCAAATCCGATTCATCTTGGGGCATCATCTCGATTAACGCATCCAACTGGGCCTTGATGGCAGGGGTAAGATGAGGGGTAGACATGGGGACTCCTTTTTAGTGGGGCAACGCCCCTTCTGCGTAGCGCCGGGCATCGGTTAGTTTTTTGACCAGGGGAACCACATCCATGACCCACTCATGATGCGACGCTCGCATGGTAGGGTGATACAAAATCTCGGATTCCAGCTCATCAACAATGGCCGAAATGCTCCGGATTGTACGGGAAAGTATGGTTTGGTATTCGGGTGGTGGCGTTATTTTTTTTTGTGGCATTTGGCACATTGTCCATAAATATGAAGGGACCGATACTCAGGGTAAAACCCTATCTTATCACAATACTCTGACAATACTTGATCGATGTCATTTTTTTTGATTTCAAGTATTTTGCCACACTCACTGCAAATCATATGGTCATGATGGCGATCAGGAATGGATTTTTCATAATACACCCGCCCATCCCGGGTGGCAATTTTTTGTAAAAGCCCGGCATCTAATAATTGGCGAATGGTGCGATACACCGTCGCCCGGGCCACTTTTTGATGGGGATCCGAGCGTAAGCGATCGATGAAGGCTTCGGCTTCAAAATGGGTTTTAATCTTAAAAATCTCATCCACGATCAAGCGTTTTTGAGTGGTATAGCGGCCTTCATTTGCCTCAAGGTAGGTCTCAAATACCTTGTGGGGGTTTTTCATCGCATCCCCCTCATGGTGGGCCACCACCATCGCACACGCTGCTCATGGGTGACCTTTGTCGGCTTTGACAATGTCGGCAATGCCCACATCCACCAGTCGAATATGGGTCATGAGGGCATCCACGGTGCGACGAATACCAAAAATGAGATGGGCCTTGGGGACATTACCATCAAACCATTTCCGCAACTCCCCCACCTTGAATTTGAGGACATCGTGTTCCGAACGGTGGAGGTCGTAGCCAGTGTAATGATGGTGATGCATGACCGATTCTTCGTCGTTAAAATGAGACACCACATAGTCTTCTAGAAAGATAATGATGTCCTCCAAATGCTGGGCCTCACCGGTTTGGATGGCGGCATCCAATCGCGAGGTTAACAAGAACAATTCTTGATGGTGAGTATCCAAGTTGGGTTCACCAACCGCAAAAGCCGACGACCATTCCATCATCATGTCCCAAAGAGTAGCCAGTGTCGGGATCGATGTAAAGGGGGATCACCCATCCAACGGGACTTAGCCAGTATCCCTATCCATGGATGAGGAAACCCCTATATCACGCAATTCAACTAGAAAGAGGGGGGACAGATGATGGGTGAATCATGACGAATGGTCGATCACCAATTGGCGGGTTTTGGCAAGGCAATGGGTGATCGATTGATTCATCCCATGATCCGGTATGCAACGAGGTGTGGGACAACCAACCATTTAATCGTGAATGGGCCCGGTTGGGTGGTTTCCATTCATCTGATTGTCAATTAGTCCATGCTATTATACCGTTATCTCTCTCTATGTCTTGATCCCCACCCTTCCCTTTACCCACACCGATTGGGCACTCGACCCCCGTAGGGTGCCAACATCTCAGAATAAAAAAATCGATGCAACTTATCTACACGATTCCCTGATACCCACGTTACCTTATCGAATTTAACTAATGGAGGCATGACATGGCAGGACCAGCCCTAACAACAACAGGAGCAGCAGCAGGAGCAGCAACAGGAGCTGCAGCAGGAGCAGCAACAGGAGCTGCGGGTCTGTCCGGTGCTTTATCTCACTTACGTATCGCCCCCGATTCAACTGAAAGCCCGTTTGTCGCAATGTTGGTTTCCCATGGCATTGACCCGTCTTGGGCAACGACCTTCGCAGCCAACCCCCACCACACCCACTTGCTGCAAGCGTTACAAGATCATTTAGCACGTTATCCTCTGGGTCAGGGTGGCACGCCGTCTGACCAACCGCATGCACTCCTACGCAGGTTAATCGGGATTCACCAATCCCAATCCGACGCCCCGCCCCTTGATCTTAGTGCATTGGACCTTAGGGGCATCTCGTTTGGTACGATTGAGCGACTGACTCCCCCCATTAGGGATCGAATCATCCGCCATGTTATATTCAAACGGGTTCAATTCAAGCAAGCCGACTTATCTGGCTGTTGTTTTATTGGCTGTACGTTTAATGATGCCAAGTTTGAAGAGGCCCAGCTAAACTCATCCACGTTTGTTAATTGCTCGTTTTTATCTGCCCATTTTAACGGGGCTTCGTTTAAAACGGCGGCACTAAAATACGAGGCCCCAATAGCAGCGGCACACAATGCTTGTGTGTCGGCTAGCATGTCACGAGGGGATGGCGTTTACTTTCCCGCATTGTTTTCTGGCTGTGATTTGCGTGGGTCAACTTTTGAACAGACTGACAGTCTGTCCACTATTTGGCTCGATCACTGTCGTATTGGCACTTCGTTTAATCGTGCCTGGGGTGACCTATATGGCCCTAGATGTATTGGAAAAATGGAGGGCTGTAGTGACATTTCCCTTGCATTATTTAAAAAATTAATTGCCGGTGAGCCAGCGGAAGGCATCATGTCCCTGGCCTCAAGTAGTATCCGTGCATGCTCGGTTGATATGCCCCATTGGCATTATGACCAACTGCATTGCTTGTATCAAAACCTGTTTAGACCTGGACCTCATCATCCACCCACATTTTATTTCTCGCCTGCATTATTGTGTCAAGACAAACCCAAGTTTTCGGAAGATGACTGGCGTGCTTTCAAACCCAGCTTTGCCGTGTGGCTGAACGATATGGGCCACCTGGACCCATCCACCCATCAATTGACTGAGCAATCGGAAAAGAAATTAATGGATTACCGTCATCGTGTAAGCCAAGATATTTTTTCTGTATTCGTGCAAGAATTAATGGACATCAAACAGTCTGCCACCGATTTAGATACGTTTCGACGTGCTGACCGGGTCTTGACCTTTTGGGTTGAGAATGCAAGGGTGTATGTCAACCCTGAAACAAGAGCAGCCTATAATGCCCAAGCGGACGCAGCCGACCCCTCTATCATCTCTAAGGCCCAGATCTTGCTATCCAGTCCCAACCCGTCCCCCTTTAAATCATTCTTATTGAAACAGTATATAAGCAGCCTGTTTCAGGCCGATACTTCCCCACATGGGACCCCAGGTCCCACATTACCTGCATTCCAAGATCCCGCTGACCAACGACAGGCCATGCAATGGGTTATCGCTTTAGAGACCAACCCGGATTTACTAACTCAATTACGCGACCCGGTTTGTGTTGCACTTGCCCCACTGTTTGGATCCCCTACCGTCACCGACATCGCAACCCAACTTTCGGCGTTTAAGATGGGCATGTCGACTGACCCCCATCAACCGGCTATTAATAGGGAGACACTCACTACACTCATGGCGAATGGTGTATGCCCCATCTCCCATGATAACTGGATGCCTGAGACTGGTGTCTATCGAACGTCTGCTAACCACAGTTATGGGCCAGACATTGTGGGTTGGGTTGCCCGTTACGGTAGCGATCCGATAACGAGAGAACGCCTCAACCCACACCCATTTTCTGATGACGCCATGGGCCTCCTCCCATCAAATTGGAATGCAAACTTGATGCTTGATATCCCCATGATGGCGTTAATTGGTATCGTCCATACCATCACGAGCACCGGTACGTTTAACCAATCTGACTTTATCCGCTTAATCGAATCAGTCGATACCCAAGCATTAAGCCCTGAAGCCCGCACACTGATCGAGATTCTATGTAACCCAAACTTAACACACGATTCATCGGCCCTGTCTAGATAGGGGGGTAGCAAAAAAAAGGGGGGCAATACTATATCCTTACCAATGGATCTGTTGTTGAGAATGGCTATCACTATAATATTGGATTAAACCAGGTATCTGACAAGTCTTACCTAAAAAACTACTATCAAAAACGCGATCCATATTTACTATCACACGCTTCTGTCTACAAAACAGAAGGTAGTAATTTTGCTTCTCTTAAGAGCTTACATTTTCAAGGCTTGCGCTCGGAAGATAAAGCAAGCACAGATCCATTAGTATTGCCTGAGCTACATGCAAAACAGGTTATTAATATAGGTGACGAAAAGACCTATTTGACTATGGAAAATCACACGTTGGGCTATCAGCAAAAGGTTGGTAAGAAGCTTAGTCGCACGGCGATGAAATTCAGCCTTACGCATTTACATGATACACAAGGGGGTCATCGTCTGAAGCTCGAGGGGTACAATAGAAGTGATTTTTATCATATATCAAGAGGCGCTAATGGGCGCAAAACTTTAGGCAGAAACACGCCAGAGCTGCATATGGGGTGGCAATATCCACTGATAAAGTCAAGTAGTGCTGGTTCAATTTTGCTTGAGCCCGAAGCTTTGCTTGTTCTTGGTGATACTAACAGCTGTCTCTCAGTGATTCCATCTAAGCGCCGAAAGATCCCCATCTTTCACATGGAGGCAGGAAATCGTTGTTTTGATGACAGAGTTCCTGAAGAAATTAATCGTCGTATTGTTGATCATATATCTGATATTAATTTAACTTATAGTTCTATAGCTCGTGAATATTTAATTCGTGAGGGAATTAGCCCTGATAAAGTTATTAAGGTTGGGAGTCCTATGTATGAAGT
>RGUG01000131.1 GCA_010027915.1 bacterium
TACGCCCTTAATACCTTAATCAACGCGGTTTATGATAATAACTCGCTAATGATGTGCGAACACAATCATTAAGATAAAATTGGCGGATTTTCTACAATTTTTGTTTGTCTATTTGGTTTTCAATGTTCGGTGCCGCATTTCAGCAGGGAGGAGATACTAATCCACACCAAACAAAATGTCAACGATTAATTTACACAATCCATTTAGATGAACGGTGTGGGTATACCTATTCAGTGAGCATCCCATTCCACCATAACGAGTATCGAGGTTAGCCGATTCTCCGACTGAACAACACCCCAGTAAAAGAGTTAGCCGATTGAACGGCCCCCCACACCAGAATTAAAAAAATAATCACCCTTTGATGATCAGCGTGGTAACACCGCATTCACACACATGACACCCAGGTATACCCCCCCTTAATCGGACACCCTTCCCAGGACATCATGGCACATCTACCCGTTCCCTACCCGAGACCATCAAAAGGCATCGATGTTCAGTGCATGACAGTCAAAAAGTGGGAAGATACCCACCACGCCTCACGTCATCCACTCAAAACATCACCACCCCATACCCTGTAATCAGGCATCAGTATCGCTATCTGCAACACCGTTCGGTGGACGAACCAACTGGAAACCTGTCATGGTCATAACGACTGGGATCCCATTTTCAATGCCCCTCACAGCACCACGATGACCTCTTTGAGATCGACAACCCAACGCTTTTTTTACCTCCCCATCGGACCGCTCCCCCATCCAGTCGCCTCATCTGGCCACCCCTGCCCCATGATAATGGCCCTTCCTGTCATTGCATCCACCTCAACCCCGTGGCATGATGAACCACCCATTCCACCATTAACGAGGACCCATGTTTGAGGCATCTAAAATCATTGGCCTGTTTTGCCACCCACTGGGAATCAGCTGGCTAATAGGCTGTGCCGGTATCATTGCATGGATCCGTCATGCCAACCGATGGGCCATGCGATTCCTGGTGGGATCGTGGGTGATCATCACCCTATCGGGTTGGATTCCACCCGTTGCATGGGCATTACGTCACCTAGAATCACAATACCCACCCCTTGTATTTGAAGACATCAACCCTCACGACTACCACGGCATCATCGTGTTAGGAGGTGGGATATTAAGCGGTAAATTGGTCGCCACCCGGCCCCATTCTGAATGGGGAGAAGGCAGCGAACGATTGCTAACCGCCGCCCAATGGTTACAACAAGTCCCCCAGTGGCATGTGATCTTAAGCGGGTATTCGGGAAATCCACGGCATCAAGGGCCATCAGAATCCGAGATCTCCGCCCAATGGTTGATCACACAAGGCATAGACCCCCAACGCATCACCCTTGAAAACAAGTCACGCAATACCCAAGAAAACGCACAACAAGTCGCCCAATTGGCCATCACCCACAAAAGGAAATGGCTCCTTATGACATCGGCCAGCCACATGCCACGGGCCGTGCGCTACTTTCAATCCCATGGGGTATCGATTACCCCTACCCCCGTTGATTATCGATTGCCCGCCAGGGGGCCAGATCCTTGGTTTGATTTGTCATATGGCCATACACTATGGCAACTATTATGCCATGAATGGGCCGGACAAATGATCCAAATAGCCTGGCGACTCTATCACTCAGCGGCCGTTAATTGATACCCGCCATTGGTGAATTGATACCGTAACACCCCCGTACGGTCTCCCTCCTGATACGCTTTCCCCGTATACGGGTTAATGGGGATTTGACGCAATGACTGGGATTGAATCAACGCCTGAAACGCCCCCATCACCCCATCGGTCATCGGATAAGACCCCATGGTCAGTCGATGGGTTTCTAGGGCCGTTTGAATAGTGGCAACATTCGACTCTTGGGCCGACCGACGAGCCTTAGACTGAATCGCAGTGTAGTTGGGATAGGCTATTGCCGCCATCACCGCCATGATGGCCATGACAATCACCACCTCAATTAACGAAAACCCTGAATCCTCAACTTGATACATGATGCCCCCCTTGCACTCATCACCCTAACGTCATATTAAGAAAAAGATTGAATCATGGCTGACATTGGCCATAGTGTCAAGCCCATGCACGCTGCCATCATCAACCCCACCAAGGTTAATAACACCGGACGCACCAAACGAAATCTGGTATGTAATTGCATACGCCGGGCATCACGCAACTCCCCCGCCACATCCAAGACAGCCGTAGCTAATTGTCCCGTTCGTTCCCCATGCCGCAACCGCTCCCGATGGAAAACCCCTAACTGTAAAAACATGCCCAATCCGTCGGCCAGTTGGCCGGATTGTCGGCAATAAGCCACCCCTTCTGCCCACCCATTAGACGCACCCCTTGGTTGTCCGACCCGCATCAAGGATTGGTTCAACGGCACACCCATTGCCAACTGAACACCCAATACCCACAATTGCTCGGCTCGATTGGCCGATCCGCCCCAGCCGACCCACCATCGCCCCACTTGCACCACCACCAGGATACCCAACAACACCCCCACCAGCAGCGTCACCATGCCTGGTAGGGTTTGCATCCAAGACGATGCCTTAAGCATGAACAAAAGCCCGCCAGTGGGGTGGGGCAACATCATGGCCACCTGAGGAATCGTCACCCATATCATCACCCAACCCATCACCCCTACCATGACCAATAATACCAAGGGATACCAAAGGGCTTGCAAACACGCCGCCCGCTCTTGCTCATGCCAGGCCATCCATTCGCTCACACGTGTTAAATACACCGAGACTGCCCCACCCAATTGACACCCATCAAATAAGTGCTGGGTCCGAAGAGGCAACATGGGGTGTAGTGCCGTTACCACATCCACCCCCCTGGCCAATTGATCATGTACCACCGCCAGCCGTGACCGATACCAAGGATCCCGTTCCTCTTGAATGAGCAACGACAATACCTTGGCCAAGGGGAGCCCCATCTCCAAGGACGTCACCATCCGGCGGGCCACCAGTGGCAACCGTTGCCTAAGTTTACGATCGGACATACAACCGATTGGCCAGTTGGGTGGTGGCCGCTACCACCGTATCCACCCCCACCCCTTTGAGTGTGGCCACCGCGGCCGCCACCTCCCCCATATATACGCACTTTGGTTGGGTCGTCCTTTGTAGCGAAGAGGCACCAAATAAGGCATGTCGGTTTCAAGCATAATTTTGGACAACGGCAGGAACTTGACGGCGGCACGACTGGGCTCAGACGACGGATACGTAATATTGCCCGTAAACGAATAATACGTGGTCGGGGAATCCACCGCCTCTATAAACGCCTGTGACTCTGAAAAACAATGAAAAATTTTCACCACATGGGGCCACGCCTGTATGACCGGGACAAAAGCATCGGCGGCCCCTCGACAATGCAAAATGACCGGCAACCCCATCCGCTCAGCCCACTCAAAATGAACGGTTAAGCGTGCCAATTGTGTCGATAGGGGCACCTCAGACCGAACCAAATCCAATCCCGTTTCGCCCACGGCCACCACCTGTTGATCCTGAAGTAATACCCCCAACTGCTCAGACCATGAGTCCGGCACCACTGGTTCACAGGGGTGAATACCAGCCGTGGCCCGCAACATCGAATGGGCATGGGCCCATGCAATCGATTGGGATGAGGTCTTCAAATCAATCGCCACATTCACTATGGCGGTTACCCCCGCCACCTGAGCACGTGAGATCAAGGCCTCTGGCGGGTCATCCGATAAAAACAAATGGGCATGGGTATCAATCATGAGACGCTCCTTTGGCATATAAATAGGCTTTGTTTTTGGGGATACCCATTATCCGACAGACCCCTATCATCTGAGAACGGGTTAATCCCAATTCATGGAGCATGGTCAATGTCTCCTCCCACTGTGGCACATGGTGGGGCACGACCACCAGCACCCATTCACCTTTAAGCTCCCCTTCTCCCCATTCTAATAGAATGGATTCAACCGGGGCATCCCACACCCGCTCATATGGTTTGGTCAATTCTTTTCCCAGCACCACCCGTGACCCAGGATAATCTGCTGCCACTTGTTGCAAGGTATCTTTTATGCGTCGTCTGCTCTTGATCCTGTCCGT
>RGUG01000132.1 GCA_010027915.1 bacterium
CTGGTCGGGCGTGAGAGGGGGCAGCGCGCATCCATCGTTGCCCCGAGGCCGCAAGAGGTCGCCGATGCGACAATAGCCCACTGCCCAACACCAGCCCACCGGCTATGCCGACTCCGATCCAATCCAAGGGCATTAATTGCGGTAACAGCATAACCAGGGCCACCCCTTTGGCCACATCAAGACCCATTTCCCAGATGGTCCAGTTGGCTACTTTATGAATGGGGGTGATGGGCTGATCACCCCGGGAGTTGATGCCCTCCCACCAGCGACGAAAGGCCTGAAGCAAGCGAGACGGGGGGGTGATGGCCAGGACAATGAGGCATGCCCAGGACAACCCATCCACTACAACCGATCCAATTCAAAGGCATGGTGCAACACACGCAAAGCTTTGCGTCCGTCGTTCCGACCAATCGCACACGAAATTTTAATTTCGGAGGTGGCGATGAGTTTGATGTTGATCTGATGATCGGCCAATACCTTAAACATTTTGGCGGCAATCCCCGGTTTGGAAATCATGCCCACCCCAACGATTGAAATTTTGGCCACGGCGTCGTCGGTTTTGACCCCGCTGGCCCCAATGTCCCGGGCAACGGCTTGGGTTACCAATGTGGCCGTTTTGAGATCGGCATCATTGACCGTAAAGGTAATATCGTTTTCTTCCGACGTTTCTGAACTTTGAATGATCATGTCCACATTGACATTGGCGTCGGCCAATTGGCCAAATAAATGCCCTGCCACACCAGGGCGGTCTTGAACATTTTGGATGGTGATGATGGCCTCTGATTCCATCAGCGTGGCCCCGGTTACTGGTCGATTGACTTCCATATCAGCGATCTCCTTCACGATGGTACCCATTTCCTCTGAAAAAGAGGAGCGAACATGCAACTGGACACGGTTTTCTTTGGCACATTCCACACTGCGAGGGTGCAACACCTTGGCACCCAACGAGGCCAATTCCAACATTTCGTCATACGAAATGCGGGGTAATTTCACCGCCTCGGGGACGATGCGGGGGTCGGTGGTATACACCCCGTCCACGTCGGTATAAATTTCACATTCCCTGGCCCCCAATGTGGCGGCCAATACAACGGCTGATGTGTCGGACCCACCCCGCCCGATGGTGGTGACATCTTGCCATTCATTGATCCCTTGAAACCCGGTTACCACCACCACCCGGCCTTGGTCGAGCTCTTTCCAAATGCGGGACGGGTCTACTTTGGTAATCCGTGCTTTTGAATAGTGGGATTCGGTCATGATGCCAGCCTGGGGGCCGGTGAGGGAAATGGCGGGAATGCCTTGTGCGTGTAAGGCCATGGCCAATAATGCCGCCGATACATTTTCGCCTGTTGAAATCAAGGCATCGTATTCGCGCGGGGGGGGCTGATCGGATACTTGGTGGGCCAGCCGAATCAGGTCGTCGGTGGTATCCCCCATGGCAGACACCACCACGACAATATTGGGCACACTTAATTTGGATTTGGCCACCCGTTGGGCCACGGCCCGAATACGGTCGGGGTTTGCGAGTGAGGTCCCCCCAAATTTTTGAACGACTAATGCTGCTTGCTGAAAACTCATGACACACTTCCTTCTCGATACCGATTGGCCGCTTGGATAAACGATACAAATAGGGGATGCGGTTTCACGGGTCGGGACTTAAATTCGGGATGAAACTGACACGCCAAATACCACGGGTGGGCGGGTAATTCGATCACTTCAACCAAGGTATCTTCGGGTGACACGCCCGAAAAGACCATGCCTGAGGTTTCGAAGGCCTCCCGATACGCATTGTTAAATTCATAGCGGTGGCGGTGGCGCTCACTCACCTGAGTGTGGCCATAAGCCGCCATCAGTAGGGTATTGGGTTTAACCTCACACGGGTAAGCCCCCAACCGCATGGTGCCCCCTTTTTTTCGGATATGCCGTTGATCGGGCAAAAAATCAATGACGGGATGGGTGGTATCTTCACTAAATTCACGGCTGTGGGCATCATCCCAGCCGAGGACATGGCGACCATATTCAATCACCGCAATATGCATCCCCAAACACAACCCAAAATAGGGCACCTGCTTGATACGGGCAAAGTGGGCCGCTTTGATTTTGCCATTGATGCCGCGATCGCCAAACCCACCGGGTACCAACACCCCATGGACATCACCGAGCAAAAACTTGGCCTCTTCGGTTTCCAGTGACTGGGCGTCGACCCAGACTAATTCCACCTTCACGGCATTGGCCGCTGCCGCATGCTGAAGGGCTTCGACCACGCTTAAATACGAATCAGACAATTGGTTGTATTTGCCGACCAAGGCCACTTTGACGTGGGGCATGTCGGGGGTGCGGATAGACGCCAAATACGCCCGCCAATGGGTAAGATCGGGCTTGCGATGACGAAGCCCCAAGCGTTGCATGACCACATCGCTAAAATGCTCTTGTTGCAGTAACAGCGGTACATCATAAATGCTGGGGGCATCCACACATGTAATGACGGACTGAGAATCCACATCGCAAAACAAGGCAATTTTGTCTTTGATATCCCGACTGAGGGGATGGGGAGATCGACACACAATCACATCGGCATGAATGCCAATTTCACGAAGGTCTTTGACGCTGTGTTGGGTGGGCTTGGTCTTAAATTCCTGACTGGGACCCAAGAAGGGAACCAGTGTCACATGAATGTGAATACAACGGGCACGGTTTTCGAACTCAAATTGGCGTACAGCCTCCAAAAAGGGTAGACTTTCAATATCCCCCACGGTGCCCCCAATCTCAGTCATTACCACATCCACGGGTTGGTAGGCCAAGGTTTGGGTAATGCGGGTTTTGATTTCATTGGTCACATGGGGAATGATTTGGACGGTATGGCCCAGGTAATCGCCTTGGCGTTCTTTGTTTAAGACCTCCCAAAAAATCATGCCCGAGGTGACATTGTTAACCCGAGACAAATTCTCATCAATAAATCGTTCATAGTGTCCCAAATCCAAATCGGTTTCAGACCCATCTTCTGTGACAAAGACTTCCCCATGTTGGGTGGGACTCATGGTGCCAGGATCGAGATTCAGGTAGGGGTCAAATTTTTGAATGGCAACAGAGAGGCCTTGGTTTTTTAATAATACCCCCAAAGAAGCCGCCACAATACCTTTACCCAGTGACGAGACAACCCCCCCGGTGACAAATACAAAACGTGTGTCAGGCATGACAACACGCCCCGATACAAACGGGCACAGGATGGAGGATAGTGGGGGTCAACATGGGGGATAACGACGGGTCACGCATGTCCCCAAGATACAACAGGCGGCGATGAAATGCCATACTGATGGGTAGTGCGAGGAAAATCAGCAGATGTGGGCCATTTCGGTTGGATGGACCGCCACCCTGCCCACACCTGCCCTGGGGGGAGTGTACACTTATAACGCAACCTCACGTAGTATGGATAAGCAATTAGGATCAATGCCGGCGTTAGTATAGAGGGTGTATTGTGCTGGTGACACAAACAGTGTGTCAAAGGTGGCCAATAATAATTGTTGGGGTGTCACCGTGGCATCTGAAATGTCACACATGTTGAGTGATATGCCACGAAAAAAAGAATGCGTAGTAAAATCGCCGGTTAAATCGGCCCCTGCCAGATGATCGGGGCCGGGCATGTCGAAAGCCGCAACGGTTCTTACGGTGACAGGCTTTGGGACGCATGGATCGGTGGCCCTTATGCCACACTGATAACGGAACCATGGGGCCGCATCGGATGCCGAAATCACCCGGGGAGACTCGCATAATGGGGATGGTTCCCTTGTCGTGGCAGTTCTTGTGGAACTGGTATCCCAAGGTGGGGTTGAGCCATTCGCTGTCCGCGGTTGGACAGGGTGGAGTTTGCTTATAGCTGTAGTCGTGTGATTAGCTGGTGGCGATGATAGGCCCTTACCTGGATCGTTTCTAGAAATACAACATAATAAATTATTTTTCATTGGATAATCCACTCTTTCTATTGCTCAAGATTAAGCTGCTGATCTGTTCGGTGGTGTTGACCACTGCGTGGTTGTCGGCCTGTCTCTTATACACATCTGACGCT
>RGUG01000133.1 GCA_010027915.1 bacterium
TTGTGCGCGTGGGCAAGAATCCGGGCACCGGGCAGATTTTGTCGGTGGTGAAGGGCTCGAATGGCCAAAGCATCACTGGGGCCAAAATTAGCATAAATAGAGGCCTTTTTAATGCTCCAGACACATCCAATGGCACTTCCACCGCTTCGAATATCCCAGCGGGCACCTGGGAACTGTCTGTCACGAAGACAGGGTTTCAACCGGCGACGCAGACAGTGACGGTGACGAAGGATCTCGTGTCGACGGTCAATGTGACGCTTGTGCCCTGACATAAGGTCGCTTCTGATTCTCTAGCGCTGTTGTGGAAATAGAAGCATGCCTTGAAAATCCAGCGCTCCACGGGGCTCTTTTCCAAACCCACGTTGCCACTGTGCCCATGTCAATGGATCACTTGACGTGGCAAAGAGGGGATGACATAACACCGTGCCTAAGTCAGGTAAGCGTGACATGTAACACAGCGGTGAGGCAAGTAGGGCAGCATGTTCTCAGGATTCTTTTTTCGTGTGATGACACCCGTGGTGATGGGCATCCTCGGTGGGTGGTGGGGGGTGATGACCCCGATGGCATGGGCCGACTCCGGCTTGGCGGAACGGTTTCGGTTGCGTATTCACAACCAAGTGAGTGGGTCGGTGATGGTCAGCCTGACCGAAGGTGCCACATGGTTTCCCATCGGACAGGTACTGATTCCCAATTCGGGGGCCCTTCATACGGTAAAAGAAGGCGAGTTTTCGGCGGTCAAATGGGCCCCTACCAGCAGTGTGGCGGCCACGGCGGTCAACGCCATTCACTTAAAGTTGAGTCATAAGGGTTCCCACGGTGAATTGATTTCACTTTTACCCAAAGAGGTGATGGCGTGGCGTGAGGCGGGCATGTCCTATGCGGGGGAACCCTCATCGGTCTATTTGGATCATGCGGCAGGGACGGGACCCTTTGGATTGGAATGGTCGGTGAGGGTAGGGGATCCGCTTTACCTTAAAGAAGGGGACCGGTGGGTGCCCTGGCCTGAAGGCCGTGTGCCCCAATTGAATGATGAATGGATGGTGATTGCCAGGGAGTCGGCCATCAAAGGGTGGTCGATTGAAATCGAGAACCGTGCCGATGGGCGGGTCGTCATGCACTGGCCCCATCACCCCTCACAAGTGGTGGCCCGGGTGATCAAACCCATGTCCGGATCGGGCCGGTTTCCGGGCACCCTGTATCAATCGGTGGGACGGATTCGTGCCAACCATCCGGGTGTGATCGATGTGTCCACCTCCCCATTCGGACAAGTCGGCGGGTTTCAGATTGTGCCCCATCAACATGGCCAATCCGCTCAATTGCGGTTTACCCTTACCAGCCCGGTTTATATGGTCATTCAGCCCCTAGAAGGCGAACCCCCACTCGAAGGGCAGTGGCCTTTGTTTCGGGGGCTCATTCAACCGGGTGATCGGGTGGAGGCCATGGTCAATGGGGTCTGGCAACCCATGCCCGAATCAATTGGTAAAGACACCAGTCGCTTATCGGTGGTGGAGGCCATTCGCATTTCTCCGGGCCCCCATTCGAATGCGGCAAGCCCCCCGTTTGATACCCTTTCCCCATAAGCCATCGCAATTCCCTGTTTACAGGTGGCCCATCGTCTGGTTTAATTCGTTAGCACTCAAGTTAATCGAGTGCTAATTTACAACTTCCTCACGAAAGGAGGCAGACATGAGTCAAATCAACTATGCACCCCTAGGAGACAGGGTAATTGTTGAACCTCAGTCAGCTGAGCAAGTCACTAAGTTTGGCGTGTACATTCCAGACACCGCCCAAGAAAAGCCACAAACTGGTGTGGTGGTAGCGGTGGGTCCGGGTCGGTTTGCAGAAGATGGCAAGCACATTCCCATGACGGTTAAAGAAGGGGACGTGGTATTGTTCGCCAAATATGGCGGTACGGAAATTAAAATTGACAGTCAGCCGTATTTAATCGTTCGTGAGAACGATGTATTGGCTGTAAAAAAAGGGTAATGGGAGGTTAAAACATGGCAGCAAAGCGATTTAAAAAATCAGACGAAGCCTGGCGGTCACTTTTGTCAGGCATCGAAAAAGTGGATGAGGCAGTGGGTAGCACATTGGGCCCCAACGGTAACAATGTGGTCATCGAAAAAAAATGGGGATCACCCACCATCACCAACGATGGGGTTACCATTGCCAAAGAAATTGAACTAGAAGATCCATTTGAGAACATGGGGGCCCAGTTGGTCCGTGAAGTGGCCTCTAAAACCAACGACGTAGCCGGTGATGGCACCACCACCGCCACCGTGTTGGCCTATGCTATTTTTCGCCAAGGCTTAAAAAACGTGGTAGCGGGTGCCAATCCCATTCAGTTAAAAAAAGGGATTGAGCAAGCGGTTCATGTGGTCGTCGATGGCCTGCGTCAAAACAGCAAAAAAGTTGAAAACAAAGGTGAAATTGGACAAGTCGCGTCCATTTCTGCCAACAACGACGAAGAAATTGGCAATTTGATTGCCGATGCCATTGAGCGTGTGGGCAAAGATGGGGTGATCACCGTTGAAGAGTCAAAAGGCATGGAAACCTCACTCGAGGTGGTAGAGGGGATGCAAATTGACAAAGGGTATGTGTCACCTTACATGATCACCGACAAAGACCGCATGGAAGCGTCGTTGGATGATCCTTACATCTTAATCACCGATAAAAAGATTTCCGCCATTAAAGACTTGTTACCCGTACTAGAAAAAGTGGTACAAGCCGGTCGTGGGTTGGTGATTGTGGCCGAGGATATCGAAGGTGAAGCCTTGGCGACATTGGTGGTCAATCGCTTGCGTGGCACCATCAATTGTTTGGCGATTAAAGCCCCTGGGTTTGGGGATCGTCGCAAGGCCATGTTAGAAGACATCGCCATTTTAACGGGTGGTGAAGTCATCAGCGAAGAAAAAGGCCTGACGCTAGAAGCGGCGACCATTGAGTTATTGGGTCGTGCAGCCAAGGTAAAATCCACCAAAGAAAACACCACCTTTGTACAAGGCAAAGGGGACAATGCCAAAATCCAATTGCGTGTGGATCAAATTCGTAAAGAAATCGAATTGTCTGATTCGTCTTACGACAAAGAGAAGCTCCAAGAGCGGTTGGCCAAGTTGTCCGGTGGTGTGGCGGTGATCAAAGTGGGTGCACCGACTGAAACCGAACTCAAAGAGAAAAAGTACCGTGTGGAAGATGCCTTATCGGCCACCCGTGCGGCGGTTGAAGAAGGCATTGTGCCAGGTGGTGGTACGGCATTGGTAAACTTGATTCCCGCATTGGAGAAAGCCATCGAATCAGCCCAAGGTGACATTCGGGTGGGCATGCAAATTGTGGCCACCGCATTGGAAGTGCCCTTGCGACGCATCGCTGAAAACAGTGGGGCGGAAGCATCTGTTGTGGTTGATCAAGTGAAGAAAAGCGGCACCGGTATTGGCTTTAATGCCCGTGCAGGTCGATTCGAAGACATGTTGGCTGCGGGTATTGTGGACCCATCCAAAGTAACCCGTACGGCATTGCAAAACGCAGCGTCTGTGGTGGCCTTGTTGTTGACCACCGATGTGTTGATTGCAGAAAAGCCCGAAGAGAAAAAAGACGTGCCTGCCCCAGGCGGCATGGGGGGCATGGATTATTAATCCACGCCCTTTCTTTTCTCGCCACCCCCTCATCCTACGATGGGGGGGACGGCTTTTGCTAACGGGGGGTATGGGGGGGATATCCGCATGGTGGGCCTTTAAGGGTGTGCCATTGTCCACCTTGTGGCATGATGCGTGGCATTGCCCCCATCCCCATTGGGTATGGATGGGGCTAGGCGCCGCCCTGATGACGGTGGGATGGCGGTCCTGGCGATGGGTCTGGGTGATGCGTCAGATGGCGGTGCAGGTGCCATGGCAGTGGGCACTTCGTGCGTTATGGATCGGTCAAATGACCAATGCCCTGGTACCGGCCAAATTAGGAGAGGCCGTCAAATTGGGGCTATTAAAACGCAGGGGTGTGCCCATCGGCTTGGGGGCCATCTTGATACTGGTGGACCGGTTATTAGATGGCATGAGC
>RGUG01000134.1 GCA_010027915.1 bacterium
TTCTAACTCCGAATGACGACGAAGCAACTCCTGATACACCCCTCGATTGGACATGATCTCGGGATCCGCAATTTTGAGCTCAATGTCACGGTAGGATGCAACCAATTCAATAAAGCGAGACCGCATGGCAGCATCCATCGTATAAGCCCCCCTTGGCTATTGAAGGTTGTATTTCTTTTTGAATTTTTGAATGCGACCTTCCGCATCCACCATTCGGTTTTCACCCGTAAAAAAAGGATGACACTTCGAGCAAATGTCAACACGAATAGATGGCAACGTGGAACCAGATGCAAATTCGGCACCACACGCACAGGTGATGGTAAGGGCACGATAAACGTACTCTTTTTGGGGGGATTTTATTTTCTTGGTTGCTTCTTTAGCCATAAACACTCCTTGGGCTTAGGGAAAAACGATCGATCAGAGAATTGACAAACGCCCAATCAAACGGAAGATCACAATAGAAAAGGCGTCCTGCATAACAGAGCCCAAACTTTACCGGTCTTACCGAAAAAAGTCAACTCAGACCCCGCCTTTTTTATTGTAGTGACAACCTACCACCCACCCTCATTGTCTTACTCGAACCCATCGTCCACCGGTACCGGGGGAGGGGTTTGAGACCGAATCAGGGCCACCAACTCCGCCACCGAATGGGGCCCCAAGTCCCCACTACGATCTCGAAGGGCGATCACACCGGCCGCCGCTTCTCGCTTGCCCACAATGCCAAGATAGGGAATCCGTTGGGTAAGCCCCTCTCGGATTTTATACCCAATTTTTTCGTTGGAATGGTCCACTTCTACCCGAATGCCCTCAGACAAAAGGGTTCGTTTTAACGTGTTTAAATAGGGTGCCGTCTCGTCGGACACACTCAACAACCGCACATGAACCGGTGCCAACCACACCGGAAAACGCCCCTCGTAATGCTCAATCAAAACGCCCACAAACCGTTCAATCGACCCTAATAATGCCCGATGAATCATATAAGGGCGATGCTTTTGACCATCCGAACCGATATAGGTCATCTCAAAACGTTCCGGCAAGTTAAAGTCAAATTGGATGGTGGAACATTGCCATTCTCGACCAATCGCATCACGAATTTTAATGTCAATTTTAGGGCCATAAAACGCCCCCCCCCCTTCATCGACCTCATATGGTAGACCCGCACGCTCAATGGCTGATTGAAGTGCGGCTTCAGCGGTTTGCCATCGATCCAGATCCCCCACATATTTTTCTGCGGGACGCGTCGATAAATACACCCTGACCGCTTGAAAACCAAATACCGACAAAGTATGAAAACACAATCGTAATACACGGGCCATCTCATCGTGCACCTGATCAGGGGTACACACGATATGGGCATCATCTTGGGTAAACCCACGCACCCGCATCAACCCATGCAACACACCCGAACGCTCATATCGATACACCGTACCCAATTCAGCAAATCGCAACGGAAGGTCACGATAAGACACCTGTTGGGATTGAAAAATGGCCACATGAAAGGGGCAATTCATGGGCTTGGCATAATAATCTTGGTGATCAAAGGTCATAGGGGGAAACATCCCCTCACGATAAAAATCAAGGTGGCCACTGGTCTCCCACAAACTGGAGCGTCCCAGATGAGGCGTCACCAGCAACTCATACCCGTGGGCCAAATGGGTATCCCGCCAATAAGATTCAATCACATGGCGCAACTTGGCCCCCTTGGGATGCCACAAAATAAGCCCCGGCCCTATATCGTCCGATATGCTAAACAATTGCAGGGTTTTCCCCAATACCCGATGGTCTCTTTTTTGGGCTTCTTCTTGCTGCAATAAAAAAGCATCCAATGCCACTTGGGTGGCAAAAGCCGTGCCATAAATACGTTGCAACATGGGATTTTGTTCCGACCCCCGCCAATACGCACCCGACACCCGCAATAGCTTCACCACGCCGATATCACCTGTGTGCGCCACATGCGGACCCCGACACAAATCGGTAAACGGGCCATTATGAAAAAAAGAATAGGTAGGCAAATTCAAGGAGTCGATCAACTCTAATTTGTAGGGTTGATCAGCCATGCGGGCCATGGCGTCTTCTCGTGATACCACGTCCGATGTAAACGGTTGCTGTTCGGACAAAATGCGCTGGATGTCCATCTCGAGGGCCACCAAATCATCGGGAGTCAGCGGACGAGGCAAGTCAAAATCATAATAAAACCCCTCGTCAATGGCAGGCCCAATACCCAATTTGGCATCCGGGAACCGACACAAAACAGCCTGAGCCAACACATGAGAGGCCGAGTGACGACGCTCAGCCAACCAAGGATCAGCGGCTAGTTCAGGCTGATGGGTAACCATAGGGCATCATCCATATCGTCGTCATCTGCCATCATGTCTTGAACCGAAAAATCAGGGCTAAGGGTGGCCAACAAGCGTTTAATATCCCGCTCTGGGGGAATACGAACCAGGCCATCCTCATCCGGATAGCGCAAGGAGGTGACACCTCCTTTGGCCATGGCAAACAAAGCAGGGTCGACTTTATAAACCTTCCGAACCCGCTGTTCGGATTTTTTTTGCCCCCCTACCGCCTCATGAATAAGGGCAGGGCCATCCATGATGGTTCCCAATGCCTGTTTGGCCACAGAGGCAATTTTTCTTGCAATGGATGACTGTAGCTTGATAATGGCATCCGCCTCAGTTGCAGCAGCACCTTTGCAACCAGGAAACGATGTACAAGTCGCCATAAACCGACTTTTGGTACGGGTAATCACAATTTCAAGTTTGGTGTTTGATTGCATAGAAGGTATCCCTTCGAATCGAAAATAGTATTAACACAACAGCCCACTATGGCAGACAACAGCAGGACAAACGCATACTCAACCTGGATCATACCAAACCAACCCCATTGATGCCACCATATACCATATAAGTCATGATACTTTTTTTGTGGCCCCCTTAAATCCCCCCACCTTGTGCCCCATCCAAAACCCAATTCCCGCACTTATTTCTTAAACAGGGATTGGGTCGGTCACTTGTGAACCTGACGATTGGTATCTTACACTATCACCATGGATGCTGCCACCTTGGGAAATCGCATCAAAACACGTCGTGAGTCCATGCGTCTTAGTCAGGTACAATTGGCCCACAGCCTTCACTTAAGCCCCCAAGCCATTTCAAAGTGGGAACGGGGATTGAGTATGCCCGACGTGTCGTTGTTGCCCTTATTGAGTCAATTCTTACATGTGTCATTGGATGATTTACTAGAGGTAAGCCAACCCCGCCAAGCCACCCTACAGGTCACCGTCATCACCACCAGCATGCGGGGATTGGCCCATACCGCCGCTCAATTACCACCCCACCAGGTGGCTCATACCTTAAATGGCTGGTTTCTGACCTTAACTGAATGCGTGGTGGGCCATCAGGGGATTCCGGTCAAATATGTGGGCGACGGGTTTTTGGGGTATTTTACAGGAGACAATCAAACCCATCAGGCATTGGCCACTTGCCACGACCTCTTCACCATTCCGATGGGGGATTTGGTGGTGGCGTTGGTACGAGGACCCGTCTACATCGGGGCCATTGGCCACCCTGATTATGCCCAACTGGATTTAATCGGGGATGTGGTGAACCAATCTTTTTTACTGAATCAATGGGTGTCCGCCGCGGGTTTTAAAGTGGGAATTCATGACCCCAACGCACCCATTCCCATTATCGCGGAAGGGGTGGCGTTGGCATCTGAACGGGTCAGCATTCGGGGGTGGTAGCCGATTGAACAGGGGCGTGAGTGGGAATGGCACACCCGGGCAATGAACGATCATGGGGTACCACCCCATACCCCATCAGCCTGACGCCCGCCTCACTCACTTGTATGCATTGACCGGGCAATGAGCCCACCCACCCCATCTCCTCAGGGTCTCCTGACCCAGTCCAGCGGGCATCCAATACCACCCCGTCACTCACCTTGAGCCATACGACCCACTGGTCCTTTCCTTCTCCCATGGGACCCTCATGCAAGGCATAATCAAACCGCATGCGATGATAATCGGGAATCCACAAGGTCCAAGGATCTAGG
>RGUG01000135.1 GCA_010027915.1 bacterium
CCAGAAACTTGTCGAGGCATTCGTCTTGTTGAATCATGTACAGGGTATGGGGTTAGAGCCTACCGATCATTCAATAAATAACGGAAGTGCACTATCCCCTATCCGGTACACGACCTCGGATCAAACGATGAACCAATCGACAGAGAATTCCCTATACGAAGCCAAGCTATTATGGGAGATGGAAGGGTATAATCAAGCATCCGCTATTCACACGGTATTCCCTTCCCCATTCCATCCAAACGAGGGCGAGCCTATTCATTAGGCCGATACCCGCCGTGGGCCGGTCTCTCGATGGGGCCGGTCTCTCGATGGGGCCCATCTGGCTTGCGTGCCATCGGTGACAATCGGTGACAAGGGAAGTGAGGTCACAATCCCACCTCCCGAATGGCCAGTATCCGACGAATACCCGCCGAAGAAAGCCCGGCCTGCCGCAACGAAGACTCGTCTCTAATGGCACTGATCCGGCGATGGGTCATGATACACGTGATATCCGCCGGTGATAAACGCCAGTGCGTTCGCAAATAACCCGCATCACCCCCATTTAGGCCAGCTTGTATCACCGGTGACAACCAGCGTGTCTCACCCCGTTTATTCTCACGGGTCTTTGCATGGGGTGGGCCCTTCCGCTCCCGGCGACTGGGTGACGGTGACAACCGCATCGACTGCCCTGGCACCGCAATATGCTCCCCTTCTTTTAAAATACCCGCCAATTTGACACGGGTGGTATTCGCTCCAGGTAAAAAACCACCCGCCAACGTCACCAACTCCGCTACCCGGGTACCCAAGGTCACCTCATACATCCCAGGCTTTAACACGGCCCCCCCAATACTTACCGATACCGTGGCCGACACCGTGCGTGGATCGCCAGACGATTGTTCCGACCCAACCAAAAAAGCATCACGACGGGGAAGTGCCCCGGATCCTTCCCCACCAAACGGTTGCCAAATCGCCACCACCACACCACCCAATACCATCAAAACAAATCCAATGTATTTCATGCACGCCCCCTTATAATCTCCTCCCCATCGTCCCCCTCATACCCCCCATGGCATATCCCCTTCCTTCCCCTCATCTTTAAACGGGCCTGCCGCCACCACATTCGGACACCACCTCATACCCGTGGGCCATACGGCCACCACATCCAACCGAATGTCCCACCCATCCCATGATGGGTGGGCCGCCATTAAAGCCCCTACCGATGTCGTATCCGTGGCAAGGGTGGGAACCAGCACTGGCCATTGCGTCCGTCTTGCCATCAACACCCCCACCACTTCAGGGTACCGTTTAGACAGCATCGACACCGCCAACTGAGAGGCCACCCACCAATTCCACTGCTCCCCTATCCACACCGGTGACCCATCCAATACCATCGGGGCAAACCAAGCCAGTTCACCACGATCAGCACGGTCACCTCGCCAGGCTTGAATCGACCCATTGATCGGATCAGATAGCCAGCCAGTGGGTCCCTTGACGATCGCACGCCGTCGGTCCGTTTGAATCGCTTGCCATCCCGCCAATTCAGGGGGAAGGGTCTGTATCTGCTCCAGTTGCCAGACACGTTCTGCCCCATCCATCGCACTAATAGGAGCCCGACCCAATTGCTGAAACAGCCGCATCACATCCGGGTGCCCCGTGCGCCATACCTGACCATAGCGGGCCGAAAACCCAGCCCATTGTGCAGGGTCGTCTATCATGGGAACCTGCCAAACGGCCAATGGCAATCGCAACGGTTGTACCCCAATGGTCACGGTATGATGCAACACCGTCCCACCCCCTTTGATTTTAACCAACACCGGTAACCGACGAGGGGTCGGCAAAGGGGGAATCGGAATCGTCACCAACACCACCGCTCGTGATCGTGGCAACACCTCATGGGTAGCACGATAATGAAACCGGTCAGACCACACCATCACCTCCACACGACTCGGCCCATGGGTATCGTTCGCAATCGTCACTGGCAAGTGAACCTTGTCCAAGGGTCGGGCGTGATGAATGACCGGTACATCCATCGAAAGTGTGCGGCCCACCGGTAAAACCCACACCGATTGGGTCACCCCCTCCTCGCGATCATCATGCAACGTCACAATCGTCACATACCCCCGTTCTTTGGGCACCTGAATGGTCATGCGTTGGTCACGAAGTGAATTAAATGAATCGTACGACACCGCGATTGTCTTAAATGGCAATCGAACACCATGGCTCAAGGGGAATTGGTACGAAACCAATGACGGAACCACCGGACGCTGCGTCGAAAAACCCACCCACGTCAACCGAGCCCCGGTGCGGGATGATAACGGCCAAGACAGTTGAACTTGGGAACCAGGGTGTAAACTCGTGGGCAGTATGGGTACAGGGGGAGGATGCTGAGGCCTTCGAATCAGGGTATCAACCCGCCACACCGATGACACCCATTGCCGGTTAATCAATCCCGTGATGACCACACGGGCATGGGATCTTGCCGGATGTCGCACCGGGAATGAAAACCGTCTGGGGGTGGGCCCTACTGGTAACCACATCCCATTAAGACCCCATTCAGACGGAAAGGTTACCCATACCCGATGGGATCGTGATGATTGGGTCATGATCTCCAACGGCTCCCCGATTGACACCCAAGGCGTTAATACCCGGACCCCCAATGCATCCATGTCCCCAGGGTACCCCCCTGTAGGCCAGACCCGAACGGGCAAGCCCACCGAATCGGAAGCAACCCGAAGAACCGCATCCACTGGCAAGGGCAACGGCCACATACCAGACGGTAAGACGACCTTCCCTTGTGACACCACCCCTTCTGCTATGACATGATGCCCCACATAACACGCCCATTGAGACCCATCCGGATGTGACACCGGCACGGACCCGTATTCTTCGATGACATACGATGCAAGCGGCATCGGATCCAAGCCCACGGGTTGAGACGGTAACTGCCACCCCATGCGGGGTGTCATTCCGCCTCGAAAACCCAATTGCCACGACGAATGCCCCCGAATACCCTGCCCCATGGCCACCCCATTGGTAAACGATAAGTGGAGCATGCGATCCCCTACCCTGACCCGATACGACCGCTCATCCTGCAAATGCAATCGACCCTGTTCCCCCGATGGCAACAACCAAACCATCGATGGACGCCCATCGTCCGAAATGGGAATAACCGGCACGGACGCAACCGGGTCATTGGCATGATAAGGGATCATGTCCATCCCCCCGTCTTGCCCCTTAAAAAACACGGCATCGGCACCCGATAACCGACGCATGCTTTGGTTGTATTGGGTCACCGTCATCACCTGTTGCAACTGTATGCCATCCCCTTCCAACCGAACCCGATACAACATACCCGCCACCGGGGCCGTGTTGGCAGGATTCACCCAAAACAATCGGCCACCTGATTCTTGCCATACCGCATAAGGGGACACCAACATGACATACCGAACCGGTTCATGACGCACCGCCCCCTTCCCCGCCGTCCATTCCAAAACATACAGACCAGGACGTGGAAATGGCACACTCAGCGACACATCCCGTACCTGACGATTCGGCGACGACCAAGTGGCCGCACTGATTTTTTGTTGCCAAACTTTCACCCATTCTTTGGGTGAGATAAGATCCGTTAATGGGTCGCGTCGAAGTACTTTAGATAAATAATAGGAGGTACGACCTTCCGAAAAATCCAGATGGTCCGTGTTAGACCGGTACATCGTCACTTTAAGGAAAGTCAAGGAAGGATCTGCCAGTTGGACCTTGACGGCATCGCCCCATACCACACGGGTAGATACCGGACTAATCCGGCTTTGACGGGTCAGGCCACTTAACCGAATCAAAATGGTTTGGCCGGTTAAGGATTGCGACAACCGTTGCCGCCAATAATAAGGGGCATACCCGTCCGCATCCACCCTAAAATGATAGTCCCCAATGGGCAGTTGTGGCATCATAATGGCATCCCCTCGACGAGAACTCAACCGACCCCCAACGGGACCACGGTAATGCATGTTCAGTGATTGAATGGGCACATACGACTC
>RGUG01000136.1 GCA_010027915.1 bacterium
AGGTGGTGCGGTTGATGGCCACTTGCCGAATGGCGTCTTGGATGTCCCGTTCGGTGGCGGTGTCCAACGAAGACGTGGCCTCATCCAAAATCAAAATGGGCGGGTTTTTTAAAATGGCCCGGGCAATGGCAATGCGTTGTTTTTCTCCCCCCGATAACTTAAGCCCTCGTTCGCCCACCACCGTTTGATACTGGTCGGGCAAGCCCATGATAAACCCGTGAATTTGGGCCAATTGGGCCGCTTCGATGACCTCGTCAGGTGTGGCAGAGGGACGACCGTATTGTAGGTTGTGGGTAATGGTATCGTTAAATAACACGGTGTCTTGTGGCACAATCCCAATCATTTTTCTGACCGATGATTGGGTGAACGATCGCAATGATTGGCCATCCACCAAAATGTCTCCCTCTGACCAATCATAAAACCGATACAACAACCGGGTGATGGTGGATTTCCCCGCCCCACTTTGCCCCACAATGGCCACGGTTTGACCCGGCTCAACGGTTAAATCCACCCCTTTGAGTACGGGGCGTCGTGTATCATAAGCAAAGCAAACCCCTTTCATTTCGATGCGGGGTAATCTCACCTTGAGGGGCACCGCATCGGGGTGATCCAATACATCCGATTGCATGGCCATCAACCCAAACAAGGCCTCTATGTCAATCATACTCTGCTTGACTTGCCGATAAATAAACCCCAAATAGTTCAGGGGCATGTATAACTGAATTAAAAAGGTATTGACCATGACAAAATCCCCCACCGTGCGGGTGCCATTGGCCACCCCCATTCCCGCCAGCACCATCACGGCCACCAACCCCATGGCAATGATGAGTCCCTGCCCCGTATTGAGTAAGCTTAAGCTCACTTGACTTTTGACCGCCGCTTCTTCATATCGTTTGAGTGCGTCGTTATACCGGGCCCGTTCCAATGCCTCATTATTAAAATACTTGACGGTTTCATAATTTAAGAGACTATCGACCGCCCTAAAATTGGCGTCGGAATCGGCCCGGTTAAGTTGCAACCGAAAGTCAGACCGCCATTCGGAAACCAGCAAGGTAAAGACAATGTATACCCCAATGGTCAGCACCGTGGCCAGCACATAGTCCCATCCAAACTGCACCGCCAAAATGCCACACACCAACCCCACTTCCAATACCGTGGGGACCGCATTAAACAAGGCCAGGGATAATACCGATTGTACCCCTTGGGTGCCCCGGTCAATGGTGCGAGACAACCCACCCGTTTGCCGACTCAAATGAAACCCCAAACTCAGTTGATGCAAATGATCAAATAAATCCAATGCCACATGGCGCATGGCAAACTTGCCGGCCCGTTCAAATACCCCATCCCGTATTTCGTTCATGAGTTGCGACCACACCCGCACCGATCCATAGGCCACTATCATCATCACGGGGACCACCACCACACCGGGTACAGACAATCGATCCACGGCCATTTTATAACAGTAGGGAATGCAAACGGTTGCCACTTTGGCCAATCCCAATGCCAGCAACGAGACAATAACCCGCCGCCGAATGTCCCAACGATGGGCGGGCCATACATAACGGGCCAACCGCCACAAGGTGTGCCAATTAGGGGAAGTGGGATGGGACTCCGGTAAAGACCGCAAGCGATTTTCGCGACTTCGACTCATAAACAGAAAGTACCGGGAAGGTCACCGGCCGTCAATTCACCGCCACCCGCAATCCCCCCATGACCATCCGGCAGACCCCATCTCGGTGAGCGTGTGAGGTGGTACGTGGCGGTTAACGCCGGGTTGAGATCACCAATACAGACACAAGGACGACCATACCGCCGGCCCATTCGATGGGGTGGAGCCGTTCGCCAAACACCAGCATGCCGGATACCAAAAAAAACAAGACACCGCTCATGCCCAGTCCGGACACACTGGACGCCGGCAGATGGTGATACGCCTCACTCAAGCACCACTGACCGATGGCCCCCGCCACACTTAACCCCACCAAATACCCCCAGGTGACCCCATCAGTTGGCCAGGTTTGGGTGAGTGCCAATGGCAACATGGTGAGCAAGCCCACCACATAAAAGCCCATCACAATCGACCCACTGCCATGGGTTTGACGCAACCGCTTTAATGATAGGGACACCATGGCCGTGGTGATGGCACTGGCCAATGCCAACCCGTCTGCCCAAGACAGGCCCCATGAGGTCGGATGAAAAATCAAGCCCATGCCGACAAGGCCCATCAGCAAAGCCCCGATGACCCATCGGCTGGGTCGTTCAGATAGCCACCACATGGCAAGTAACAAGGCCCACAGTGCCGAGGTGGCATTTAAAAACGCGATCCGACTAATGGCCCCGATTCGAAACGCCATCACCAAGCACCACATGCTGCTGACCCCTAAAACCCCTCGCAACACCAACAGCCACGAAAAAGACCGCCCAAACATCCGTATGGGCTCAAGCGATTGATGCCGACCCATCACCCAACCGGACACGATAACCACTGGCAAAGCATACCGCATGAACATGATAACAGGGGTGCTGGTGGTGTGGGTGGCCAGTTTGGCAAAGGTGTGGGAAATGGTTAAAAACACTTGACTGGCCAACACCAACACCGCCCCCCTGGATACCCAGGATGAGTGTGTTCTCCAAAACGTTTGAATGCGCTTCATTGATTGATCCCCGCTGTTCCCCTTTGGCATACCCTCACACGATTAAATCACAGGGCCTTTTATTCGTCGATCAACGGATCCAACTCCCCCTGTTTTTTCCCCGTCCTCAACAGACCGAGTGACAGGTGATAAAAAAAGAAATCAAATCGGATAGGGCCCTCCGGGTCGTGATGGGACAAAATGGCCGATAGGCTCCCGTGATCATGCATCAAAAAGTCCCCATGGTGGCCCCCCCTTTAAGGGGGACAAGTCAAATGGGTGTGACACCCATGGCAGGATAAAGCCAAATGGGGTGCATCATGTTATCGTAGGGGAGATGTCAATGAACAAGGCACAGGTATTGGTATGCCGTGGGGTAGGGGAATGCTTTGATTACCTCATTCCTGACACCATGGCCCTGCAAGAAGGCGACAGGGTACGGGTACCGTTTGGCACCCATACCGTCGAAGGCATTGTCATGGGCATGAGCTCAGAGGATGACGCCCCGTATCCCTTAAAACCCATTGAGACGGTGTTGTCTTTTCCTGTGTCGTTTCATCAACGGCAATTGATTCGATACATGATCTCCCAATACCTCACCACGCCGTATAAGGCCTATCAAACGGTGATTGGATCGGTGAAACGTCGCCCCCCCTCCCCCCTCCCACCCATGGAGACCCAGGACACGTCACCGCCATTAAGTGAGTACCAAACCGCTGCCATTGCCGCCGTTTTGGCATGCAAGGGGGGCGAATCGGTCCTGCTGCATGGCGTGACCGGTAGCGGTAAGACAGCGGTTTATATGGCATTGGTGGCCCACACCCTTGAGCGTGGGGAGGGGGTGATTGTGTTGGTGCCCGAAATTGCGTTAACGCCCCAATTAAGTCGGTTGTTTATGGGGCGGTTTGGATCCACGGTGGCGGTGTTGCATTCGGGGTTAACCCCCAAACAACGGGCCGAGGCACTGTCTCGGATTGAGGCGGGCCTTTGTCGGGTGGTGATTGGACCCCGATCGGCGGTGTTTTCTGACATGCCGCATCTGGGGTTGTTGGTGGTCGATGAGTGTCACGATGGCACGACGGGCTACGACGGCTACGGCGTTGTGCTCATGGACCCGACGGCGGGACTGTCATGAAGACGTCCGACCCTCGATGTCACTGCTGCTGATGTTCTACGTATTGATGTGGGGCAGCGAGCTATCAACGTGGATGGTCAGCCGATGGTTCTCACTGCTCGGGAGTATGTCTTGCTTGCCTATCTCGGGATCTAGATCGACTTCTTCTATCGTCTCTTGAATCACGACTCATCTGAGGCTGTGAAAAAAAAGATTTTTGTGCAAGGCTTTTGATTTTCATGCAGT
>RGUG01000137.1 GCA_010027915.1 bacterium
AAGAAAGATGGAACAAGAATTAGAAGTTAAAAACCCTGTTCAGCCCATGACTGAAGGGGAGCTTGAAACCTATAAGCTTCACCGGCGATTTGATCGGATGGGTCGTCTTGTGGGTGATCAAAAAATGAAACGCCTCATGGACTCTCATGTGATGGTGATTGGATTAGGCGGAGTTGGGTCTTGGACCGCTGTTGGCAGTTGAGTTGGCTGTATGGCACGGGTGACGTTTTGTGAGGGTGTTGCGTGGGTAATAGAATGGGAGGGTGGTGCGATAAAGGAGTCAGTAATGGGTGTTGATCCATCGGGTGTGTTAGATAAAGCCACATGGGGGATCGCCGGAGCGATTTGGCGATGGTTGTGGTTTCGGCAGCGGTTGTATAGCTTGTTGTTGTTGCTTGTTTGGAGTGCGTTGTTTGCGATGGGGGGCATTTTTTTTGGCTTTCAGGAGTCGGATTTTCCTTCATTTTTTTTATGGGTGGCAGGGATCATGGTATTACCATGTGAGGTGATGGCAAGGGCTTATGCGTGGCAAAAACTCATTGGCAGATCGTTTAATGGGTTGACGTTGGCCTTATTAAAAAACGAGGACTCCCATCCTCCCGTGATGGTGGGTCCCACATGGGGGGTTGCCATAAGGATTGCTTGGTGGCAGTTGTGGCGCTGGCTGGTGGTGTTGTCGGTCTTTTTTCTCATTTTTTTGGTACTTTCTAAGACGATAGGCGTTGAAGGGTTAGTTTTGATGACCCTTATGCCAAGCTCCCTATTCGTGTCGATCTACTTGTATAAAAAAATGATCGGCCAGTCATTTGGTGGCTTGAGATTGGTGTTATGTCAACCCGATGAGGCCTCTTAAGGCCACCGTTTTTTATGATGGGTAGCCATCAGCGTGGCAACGTTACGAGTGTTTCGTGTCGTATGCGATGGGGTCACCACAGACCATGATGGCATGAATGGTGTGGTCACAGGATGGTGGCGTTGTCATACTGGTGTTCGAACAGATTGGCATCAAGGGGCAGGTTGATGATTGCCTGTGTCACTGGTTTAATACTGGGATGCAGGTCAGGGTTTCCTCACGGCTGATACTTTCAATAGGGGAATCACTTGTATAACGATGATGAGGAGTGGTCAGTGAAACCCAAGGAATCTCATACACGGGATATGGTAGTGGTGCGATTGGATGGGTTGGGTGATATGATGCTATGGCTGTCGTCGCTTCAGCATCTTCGTCATTCGTATCCAACCCGTCATATCACCGTGATGATTCACGAACCGTGGGCCCCTTATCTAATGGGACTTAATATGGTCGATGACGTCATACCCGTGCCCTTTGTCACCCAGATGAATCACCTTAAAAGGGGTGTTTTTTATTATCTTCGACTGATTCGGTTGTTGTATCGTGTGTGGCGATGGGCCTTGACATGGGAGGCGAATATGGTGATTCATCCCACCCCTGCACGTACATTGTTGGCTGATGTATTGGCCACATCGATTAGGGCCCCGGTCTTGTGGGGCGTGGTTGGTAACCATGACAATCAGTGGAAAAAAGTACAATGGGTACCAGGCTTACGATGTCACGACATCGATCAGCGTTATACCCACCATGTGGCATGGGTTCATCGCACGAAGATGTTGTCGTTTAACGCTCATTTTGTGTCGGAGATCACGGGATCAAGGATGGTGCCTAGGGTGATGGATTTGAGAGGGTTGACCCCGCCCTCGCCAATTGCCGGACCTTATTTGGTATGGTGTCCGCAAGCGGGCGATCCGGGTCGTGAATGGCCATTGGACCGGTGGGAAGCGGTGCTCTCGGAGGTATCAGACCCAATCGTGCTGGTGGGAACAGGCTTGCCATCGCCATTGCTACAGGCGGTCATGACCCGATTAAAGGCACGCGGTCAACGGGTGCTCGACATGATGGGGCATACAACGGTATCCGAATTGGCCAGCATCGTGTCGGGTGCATCGTTGTATCTGGGTAATGATTCGGGGGTGACCCACATTGCGATTGCCTGCGGCATTCCCTCGGTGATGGTGATGGGTGGGGGACATTCTGGCATCTTTTCCCCCTATTCGGATGGCGTGGGCCTTTTGGTGTGTCATCAGCCCTTACCATGTGACGGGTGTAACTGGCGATGTTCCCATCCCACCTATCAGCCCGGAAAGACCTATCCTTGTTTGGGATTGGTTGGCGTTCAAAGGGTGCAGGATGGTATCACCCAGTTAAGGCATCATCATGGGGGTTGAATGCGGTATCCGATAGGACAGTTTTGATTGGCCAGTGTCATGAGATGTCAGAAGGTGATGGTATCGCCTTGGGTAATGAACCGTGATGGGTTGGTTAGATCGGTTGTTAGGTTACCCATCACCCGATATGATCAGAGAGTGTTTACCCAATGGGGTGTGTAATCAAAGAGGATCAATAAGAGGGTTAGATGATGACAAATGATACCCACTGTCGACTTTGTGGGGGCAGTGTTCAATTTCTTTTTTCACAGAATGTGCTTGGCAAATACGATGTGTCTTATCATCGATGCACCGTGTGTCACTCGTTACAGACCGAGTCGCCTTACTGGCTAGAGGAGGCCTATTTGACACACCATCTATCATGCTTGGACACGGGTGCTGCCCAACGTAATCTCAATAACCTTGTGGCTTGTTATGCCATCTCAAGGTTATTAAAGGTGACCAATGTATTGGATATTGGCGGTGGCGATGGCTTATTGTGTCGTTTGTTGCGAGATGTTGGACTCAACTGTTATGTAAAAGACAAATATGCTCAACCGACTTATGCACAAGGGTTTACAGACCCAAACTTTGACACCCCGGATTTGGTGATCGGCTTTGAGGTGTTAGAACATTACCCAGAGCCGATGGCTGATTTGGATCAGTTGTTTGCGCTGAAGCCACGTGCTCTCTTGTTTAGTACCGCACTTTATACCAATCAAACGCAAACGTGGTGGTACTTGTCGCCACAGTCTGGCCAACATGTCTTTTTTTACAGCCAACAGGCGATGTCTATCATCGCATCTCAATACCATTACGATATGGTGATCAGCGGGGGGTATATCTTGTTTGTAAAAAATAGCTCATGGGTAACCAAGATGGCGTCTACCTTTCTGTTAAAAGGGAAGGTGCGTACGTTGTTGAAGGTTATCATGGCGTTTTTACCCGTACCGGGCACCTGGCAAGATCATGCGTATTTACTGGCACAATCCCAACAAGGTTAACCGGTGTTGACTAGCATTGGGTATGGCTCACGCCTTTTTGGGTCTTTGATGGTTAGAAAAAGGGGGCTAAAGACCCCGCCAACCCATCCAATCGGTTGATGTCATCCATGGTGTTCCCATGGGATGGGATGACATGAGAATAATGGGCATTCAGTCCGGGTGGCTCGATGCACTTTGGACAACCGCGTGGTTTAATGATACATTTTTCGCCGCATTGGCGGTGTAGCTCAGGTGGTTAGAGCATACGGTTCATACCCGTAGTGTCACTAGTTCGAATCTAGTCACCGCCACCATGATGGGGACGAAGGGGGAAGGGGTTGTATGGTTTGGGTGATGCCAAGGTATTGCTTGGTTATTTTTCAAACTCGGATTGGTTAAGTTTGGTCTTGGATGCCATTGGCATTGAGTTGGCAGTATGGCACGGGTGATGTTTTGTGATCGTGTTGCGTGGGTAATAGAATGGGAGGGTGGTGCGATAAAGGAGTCAGTAATGGGTGTTGATCAATCGGGTGTGTTAGATAAGGCCACATGGGGGATCGCCTTCAGAATGTGGTGGTGGCAGTGGTGGCGTTTTATTTCCTATCTTTGTTTGGGGGGCATTGTGTTGGGTTTGATTGGCATGTTGCGAGGGCGAAGTCCCAATTCCTCAATTGTGCGGGCACCCTTGCGGTGGTTGCACGGCCTACAGGCTGTGACCACGTTGT
>RGUG01000138.1 GCA_010027915.1 bacterium
GACTGACATGATGACCCGTTGGTAGTGGGGCTTCGGATTCAATAGGGACCCGCCGAATCACGGTGATGGTGACATCGTCTGATAAATCATCTCGACGGGCGAAATCACGCAATTCTTGTACCAATGCCTGGGTAAGGGCGGTGGCACTGTATTGGGTCCATGGACCCATGGTGTGAATCAATCGGTCTTGAGAAAACCGGGATCCCAAGGGCGATTTGGCATCGGTTAGACCGTCGGTATGGCATAAAATCATGTCCCCAGGTGCCAAATGGGCGATGCTTTCTTCGTAGTGGGCATCCTCAAGTGCCCCCAAGGGAATCCCCCCATTGGGGAGGGGGGTAATCAGCTGATCGGACAGATGTAAAATGGGCTCAAGACCCGCATTGACATAACAAAACTCCCCTGTTTGAGGGTCAAGCACCCCATAAAACATGGGCACAAATCGATTCATGACAGGGTCTTTGGCCAAACTAATATTCAACCGGTTCATGGTTTTAGACGGCGGGTCACCCATCATCGCCGTGGAATGAAGCAAGCTTTTTAACATGGCCATAAACAAGCCAGCCGGTATTCCTTTTCCCACAATATCGGCCACGGTGATCCCAATTTTCCCGTTGGGCAATTCAAAAAAATCATAATAATCGCCCCCAATTTCTCGGGCGGGCAATGAATAAGCAGCAAATTCATAGCCCAATACCACAGGCAACCGAGAAGGCAAAAGCTGGGCTTGAATATCGGCCGCAATTTTCACTTCTTGGTCCAGGCGCTGGGTCTTGAGGGTGTCTTGGTACATCAGGGCATTTTGAATGGCGGTGGCTGAAAATGAGGTAATGGTTACCAAGGTTCGAATGTCATCTTGGGTAATAGGCGGGGCGGTACTGCCCAATTTTCGGGCAATGCTTACCATGCCAATCAATTCTGATTTGACCATAATCGGGATGGCAATGTAACAATCAATGCTAATTTTGACATTTTGTGACATGTTGGCATCGGTTTGGTAATGGGGAATAAACAGGGGTTCCCTGACACGGGCCACATATTCGGTGATGGTTTCCCCACTCACAAATCGATAATCCCGCCGAATTTTATCCGGAAAATTACCATGCACTTTCGTTTGGAAATGACCTTGTGAAATCAATTGAATCGAACCCAATTCGGCTTGAATGGTGTTCAAGATTAATTCCATCAGCAATCCCAACAAGTTTTCGACATTGGTAATGGATTTAATCATCATCCCCGCTTGGGATAAGATATCGAGTCGCTGGGCTTTAATCCGATTGCTTTTTTGCACTTCTGTACAGTCTCGGATAATAATCAAGGCCCCCTTGGGGGCATCCGGATCATGTAAGACAGGAATCGGGCTAATGTTCACCAAATAATACCGATCGTCAATTTTCAGTTCTTCGTTAATCACGGTTCGTTGATCGGCCAACGCATCGAGCAACTGCTGGCCGATGGGGTAGGTAAGTAATTGTTGGGCCACTTCAGTCGTCGAATGCGTGGTGGCCCCCAACAAGGTTGCCGCCGCTGTGTTACATAGCTCTACTTGACCCTTGGCGTTGGTCATGATCACCCCATCTGGCATGACATTGACCATTGATTCCATGCGGAGCCATTCGATTTTTTTGCTGAGTTGCAACCGGCCAAGGTGGGCGGCCAGTTGATTGGCCAAGGTATGTATAAATGTGATTTCGTTGCGTTGGTACGCATGCTCTTGGGTGCTACAGACATGTAATATCCCAATCACCGCATTTTTGTGCACCAGTGGTACATTGGTAAACGACCGCATAAAGGCGTCCGATGACAACGGGGGATACGGAGAGGAAGGGGGGGTATTGACATGAATATGACAGTCTTCCCGTTGAATGGATTGATGGGTCAGTGGATAGGTCGCTTTGAGCACATTGTGGGTGACAGACTCGATTAACGATGGGGGAATCGCACGGGTCAGGTGAAGCCGCAATTCATGTCGAGGGCGGTCCAGACGCAAGACCGCACATACATCAAAGCCCAAGACGCTACCCAACCCCGATATGGCGGTTTCAAGCATGTGGGACGTATCGACCGAGTCGGCCAGTGCAGTCGAGACATCATATAAAACAGACAACTCTTGAATGCGGTGCTTGAGGTCTTGACTGTCTTGTCTGATTTTTTGCTTGAGTTCCCGTTTGCTGGCCAACAAGGACTCCATTTTTTGGTGGATTAACTGTGTCTCTAACCGATCGGCGGTGTGATGAATAAACAGTTTGAGCTGTGAAAGCCGATCATTAAAATCAGGCCAATAGTCTTGCAATGGCAGTGGCTGGGTCCACTGATGCACGGTTACCATACCCAGTATTAATTCGTCTTGAGACACAATGGGGTGACACAATAGGTCCTGGCAGGGTGTTTTGTAATGGGCTTTATCTTGTTTGTGTTGGGTACGGTCGAGCCATAACGTACGAGATCGATGGGTGATATATAAATGAACGTTATCATGACGACCGTCTGAGGCAATCAGGGCCTGTTTGATGTGTCCCAATACAGTACCCAATTCGTCTTGAGACAAGGCGGGGGTTCCTTGGGTGTGGGTCACATCGGCAGTGGTGGGATCCACCAGATAGACCGCCACGGTGGCCCCGGGGAAAACAATGGTGGTCCCTTTCAGAATCAGGGCACTGATGTCAGAGTGTGAGTCAGACCCCGGGGGAGAATCGGACAACAGCATCAGCAACGGAGAGGGTAGAAGGGGGGTGTTCATGCCAAGACCAGATGGGGTAAGCAACCACCCATGCTAGCGAGAAGGCATGGCAGGCAGCCTAAAAATTTTATCAATTAAAGACAAGACTTCTTCTACGTCAAATGGCTTGTAAATGACGCCATATGCCCCCCACTCAAACGCATCTTTTAATAAATCATCGACCGCATACCCCGTCATCATGATCACCAATAGCATGGGGTTGAGACGGTGTATTTCTTTAAAGGTGTCAATCCCAGACAAGCCAGGCATTTTGAGGTCTAAAAAGGCCAAATGAATAGGGGTCCCACTTCGAATAAAGTCCAGACATTCTTCCCCGCTGGTACTGGTCAGGGTGTGATACCCTGCTTGTTGCAAAATAAACTCAAAAATCGACAAAATAGACGGGTCATCATCGACGACCAAAATTGTCTTGCTCATTGAACCACCCAGATTATCATCACATGTATACCCCTATACGATTGGTTATGGTTTGAACTCAACCTTCATATTCTTTACATAGTCAAACGGAAAGATTTTATTATACTGTATCATAAGCGAAATGGCAAAACATAATATCTTGCATGACGCCAATGGGATCCCATCCAAAGTGGGGTATACCATTTGGGATCCGTTGATCGCAAGTCGTGGTGGGTGCCGATTGAGTGAAGGGGCTGGTTTGAACCAGGTGTGGTGGTCGCCATCATGAAAAAAGATGCATAAGATGGAATGGGTATGATAAAAAGGAATGGCCAGGTTACCCATAGATGGTTTGTATGGGCCGTTAACAAAGGAGTTTTCATGACAGTTGCCACGTTTTTATCGCATCGAGCGTCTCAAACCGGTGATAGCATTACCATGGCCATTTCTGCCTTGGCCCAACAAATGAAAAAAGAAGGCAAGCCCGTGATCGGGTTTAGTGCCGGAGAACCCGATTTTAAAACCCCCGTTCCCATTCAAGAGGCGGGGATTCAAGCCATTCGGGATGGCAAAACCACCTACACGGCAGCCTCGGGTATCCCCGAGCTCAAAGCAGCCATTTGTGCCAAATTATTGGCCGACAATCAATTGGAATACCGCCCCAATCAAGTGGTGGTATCTTGTGGGGCCAAACAATCCATTTACAATGCCATCATGGCCACGATTGACCCTGGTGATGAGGTGATTGTGCCCACTCCGTATTGGGTCTCATACCCCGATCAAATCGGATTGGC
>RGUG01000139.1 GCA_010027915.1 bacterium
TGAGTCCCCGACACCCGTTAAACACCATGTCTCTTTTCCCAACCCACGCAAAGCGGGAAGACGGGCCATGGTTGTCCCCCCTCCCATCACCACCATGGCACGCGATGGCTCACACCCCAACGACACCGGCACAATGGACACCGACGACCCACGGGATTGGGTTTCGATCTGGTCATCGGTTAATGAAAAATGAAGCAAACAGGCCGCCACGGTCCACTGGGCACCGGTCACCCACTCCACCGTTTCGCCCACTACATCGGCGGCATCCTCACCCCAATCGTGACCCCATTCTCCCATCCAGTCCGCCATGTGGGTATCGGCTACCATCATGGCCAACAACCCGCCGGCTGTTACCCCCTCATTGTCTTGAACCACCGCCTGCCAATGATCGATCAATTCTAATAACGCCACCATGCGTTGGGTCCTTGTGACACCCGTCTCGTCGTGGGGTTGCCCGCTGGATAAAGCGACTTCCCAATTGACGGTCATCCATGACCCCTGGTGCTGATTTAATACGTCCTCGATGACCGATAAGTCTTCGGGTGTGAACCCAAACGGCGGATGAGACAAACAGGCCGCCAACGACATGCGATCATAAGGGTGATACAGCAACCGCAAATACGACAACGCCGGGCGTATGGGTCCCATGGCCGATACCATCGGCCAATATGGCAAGTGAGACCGTATCCCTTGATGAGTCAGCCGGTGTTTGAGCAACAGGGCATGGGCGTCGTGGGGAACCACCACGGTGATGTCCGCCGGGGACATCGATTGCACCAACGATGCCACATGATGGGTCACCACCTCGCATTCATCTTCGGTGTCACGGGCCACCACCACCCACTCTTGGGTCGGTCGGTCGCCCTCATCTGCCACCCATTGGGGGGCGATGCCGTCGAGGTGTACCGACGGATCGTTGGGTACCCCTGCCACACTCAATCCCGGTACTTGGTGCGACACAGCCTGCCAAAACCGCTGCTCTAAAGGGGACCACCCGCCCGTGGCATCCACACACACCATGGGATACCGACGCCACCAGTCACGAGACGATCGTTCATCACTGGCCCATTGAATGGCCGCCCGCATCACATCGTCACGGTCTACCACGTGTGACGCCCGCATCCAGTCTGTGACCCACTCTAACAAGGGAATAAACGAGGGAGGAACCGGTGGCACCTCCCCCATGGCGTGTTTGGATGAGCGTACAGCCGCCACCACCTCATCGATGCCCATGTCTTGAATGCGATAATGCGACATGGCCATGGCCACCACTTGTTGTTGCTCGTCGCTATCGATCAGTCGGGTATCGGCCGGATATCCCCATCGAACCCAATCGGATGATACCGCATCCAAGGCCACCCCCAGCACCGTATCAAATCGTACCCTGTACTGTTTGTCGCCCAATAATTGGGTGGTCAATGATTGCACCCTGCGAAGGGACCGCACGGTGCTGGCCACCACCAAACAACCCGGTGCATACCCTTCCTGAATGGCATGCACGGCCTGCTGGGCCAATGTGGGCACCACAGGCCCATGGGGGCTACCAATCAGATGGGTTTTGCCAAACGAAAATGAAGCCACCATGTTGATTACATCCTTAACCCTATATTACGCTTGATTAAGCCCCACGATACCCCGATGACCAAGAGGGTTACAACACCCAAATAGACCAATGCCCCATACGGCCCAATGTCCGCATGCCCTAACATCGCATATCGCAAGACATTGACCAAATAAAAAATCGGATTGAGATACGACACGGCTTGCCAAATGGGGGGCAAAAAAGAGACCGAGTAAAACACGCCCCCCAAATAGGTAAGGGGGGTTAGCAAGAAAGTGGTTAACAAGTTGATGTCATCAAACGTATTGGCAAACAAGGCATTGATAAACCCCAACGTCGAAAACAAAAGTGAGGCCAATCCCACCGTCGCCAAGGCCAACCACGGATGGGCCATCGGAACCGGCTGCCAACACCACCCAATGCCCCATACCAACCCCCCAACCATCACCCCTCGACACACACCGCCTAACACAAACCCCGCCAGCAACACCCCGCGATGCATCGGAGACCCTAACATTTCTTCGATAAACCGTTGAAATTTGGCCCCAAACAGCGAAAAGACCGTATTCGAAAACGAATTGGTGATCACACTCATCATGAGTAACCCCGGAATAATGTAGGCCCCATACTCAACCCCCTGTAAGGGACCAATCCGATCACCCATCACATGGCCAAAAATCATCATGTATAAGCCAGTGGTGATCCCCGATGGCAACAAGGTTTGCGGCCAAATCCTAAAAATACGCCCCCATTCTCGTCGTAGCAATGTCACCAAGGCCACCCATTGGATGCTCATGCGGTGAGCCCCACCAATACTTCCTCTAACCGATTGGACTTTTGGGTCATGCGATGAACACAAACCCCCCGTTCTGCCAATGCCGTCACCACTTGGGTAATGCCCATCCCTCGGGTCATATCCACTTCAAAGACACCCTCTCCAATCCAACGGCACCCAAACCCAATGCCCGCCAAATCGGGTAGTGACCCCACGTCACTTTCCATCACCACGGTTTCGATGGGCAAGCGTTTTACCAACTCACGGGTGGGCTCATTGGCCATCAGGCGTCCTTGATGAATCACCCCCACTTGTCGACACAAGGCCTCGGCTTCTTCTAGGTAATGGGTGGTTAACAAAATGGTCACCCCTTCCCGATTTAAGTCTTGTAACAACCCCCAAATAATCCGTCGCAATTGGATATCCACCCCCGCAGTGGGCTCATCCAAAATTAAAATGCGTGGCCGATGCATCAGGGCCCGGGCCAGCATCAAGCGTCGTTTCATACCCCCAGACAACTGAAATGCGGGCACTTTTTCTTGCCCGGACAATCCCAATTGATCAAGCAACACCTTCAGTCTTTGGGTGGCCACTGACGGACTCACCCCATAATACCCCGCATGGGTCCTAAGGATGGTCTCACAGGTCTCAAACACCATGAAATTAAATTCTTGGGGCACCATGCCCATCAACACCTTGGCTTGTGCCGGATGCCGCTGAATATCAACCCCCCCAATCACGACTTGCCCTGAACTGGGGGGAACCAACGTCGAGATAATCCCGATCGTGGTGGATTTTCCCGCCCCATTGGGGCCCAATAAGCCAAAAAATGCCCCTTCGGGAATCGACAGCGTCAGGTTGTCCAGGGCCAACTGTTGCCCCGAATACACCTTGCTGACCCCACATAACTGAATGGCGGTCATCTGATCATGAGGTCAGTGACCCCACCCATTGGGCCATGCGGGTGACCCCTTCTTCAATGGCCGTCATGGAGGTGGCGTAGGACAACCGAATAAATGAATCCGCCCCAAACCCAATACCGGGCACACACGCCACGTAGACATCTTCGAGTAACCGCTGGCAACACGACGCACTATCTGTAATCACCCCACTAGGTGACCGTTTGCCAATCAGGGATGAGATGTTGGGAAACGCATAAAACGCCCCCCCCGGCAACAAGGTAGGCAACCCCGGAATCTCATTAAGGCGTTGTACCATCACATCCCGTCTGGCGTGGAACGCTGCCTTCATGGCGTTGATTTCCTCATCGCCGCCCGTCAACGCCTGCACGCTGGCCCACTGGGATGGCGTGGTCGGATTCGAAGTGGTATGGCTTTGAATTTTACCCATGGCATCGGCAATGGCCGGATTGGCCAGTGCATACCCAATTCGCCATCCCGTCATGGCATACGATTTGGAGACGCCGTTAATCAATATGGTCAAGGCTTTGACTTCGGGCGACAGCTGGGCGATGCTCACGTGGCCCTCATCGCTGTAAATCAGCTTCTCATAAATTTCATCTGAAATAACCAATAACTGATGCTCCACTATCACCTTGGCCAAGGCCATCAGTTCCTGACGGGTATACACACTC
>RGUG01000140.1 GCA_010027915.1 bacterium
TTAGGCGAGCGGTCGTCGTACCGGGAGATGGCCCAAAATCAATCGCCAACCCTTTCACATTAACCGCCCCAGATGAACCGGTTCGATCAGAGATCGCCACATTAACACGATGGGCCGTATACTCCGTTTGATTCGACGACACAGTGGCATCAACCCGTAATTTTCCACTGGTAGCTGCCCCCCCCGTCTCACCCAACGACAAAGTCGAACCATCAAAACCAAACCCCGAACTGGACGTTAAAAACCCATCGGCCCCATAATAGGCCACTTGAATGGGCGTTCGCTTGATGCTTTCAGTCAAGGGGTAGACCGTGGAATCGGATTTAAAATACAAATGGGAATTGGATGACACCCACAACGATCCCAATTCGGGTGCATTGTTTTGAGTGGGCATCAAGATGTATTGTTCGGCACTCAGTTGGGTGGCCGCCAACCGAGATGATTCAAACGCCACCAACGAGCTATTAAACGTAATCGTATTTCCTGATTGAGGAACCAACTGATTCGCCGATACCGTGCCGATAATTTCAACCGCACCAGTTAATTGGGTCGGGCCCACCACATCCAACGCCCAACCCAAAGTTGGGTTGGTATTCACACCCATATTTTTGACCGTCAAGGCATTAACCGTGGCGTATTGATACTGAACCGAGTTGACGTTTAAAGTACTCACCACCAATGTATCCACCGATACCCGGTTGGCCAGGATATCGGTTAATACCCTCACGTAATTGATGGTGGCAACCGTACCGATCAAGTTGGGTGCCACCAATCGATTGGCCGTCACCGCACCCAACACCACCAAAGACCCGACCGTCGCATTACCTGACACCTGTAAGGAGACCCCCTCATTGGGCGTGGTCCCCACCCCAACCGCACCGCCAAAATAGGCGGCGACCTGAGAAGCTCCCACCTGAACCGACAGACCCGTCACCGCACGAGCCGAAGACAAAGCCCCCATGTCAATGACCAGCCCATTGGCCGTCCCCGAAAAAGGGGTGGCGTTTTGATTGGTCATCGTTAATTGAATGCCAGTCAAGCCCCCCCCATATTGATACGTGATGCCAGGCACCGAAGCGCCATAAATCGTACGGGATATATCCAACAACGTGGACGGATTGGAACCCAGCAAGGTCATGTTAGACGAAATAGAAAGGGCCGCCCCTGGTTGCCATCCCCCCAACGCCATGCGGTTGTCACTGACCACCACACCGAGCTCACCGCCTAACACCAAGCGATTCACACTCACTTGATCAAACAGTGCCGATTCTGCCACCACCGAACCCGCCACATCCAAGGCCACCGTCGGGTCTGATTTACCAATCCCAACCCGCTGGTTATTGCCTACCACCCAAACCGGCATCCCGGCACTGTTTTGCAGCCACAGCACATGCGCCAACCCTGCTCGAGCCACCACCGTCAGTGAAGCCGACGGCATCCCCGACCCAATCCCTACGCGCCCCTGAGCATCCACCATCAAGTGTGCCTCATCACGGGACGCACCCACCAACAAGCCAGGCACCCCAAAGTTGGGTGACACATGCAAGGCGGCTTGGGGCTGGGTGGTCCCAATTCCCACACTTCCACCCATAAAAGCGGCTGCTAATTTGGTGGCCCTACGGGTGTTGCCAGAGACATCCGTTTGAAGGTCTTGCAAAGCAGAAACATCCACTTTTAAGCCAATGGCCACATCGTTTTGAGCCAACCGACCGCCATTTGAATCCGACACCATGTCAATGGCAAGGCCAACCAATTGTCCGGATGACCCCAGCCTACGATCGGCCACTGGTAACGAAAACAAGGCCCCCGTAAAATCGCCCGTTGCATTAGGCGTTGCCAATAGTGACAACCCACCCGCAATGGACAAGCGTTGGGTCTCCGACTGCCAAGACACCCCCTCTAAACTCGCCAGGGTGCCAGATGACGAAAAGTAAGCCAACCGACCCGGAGAACCACTTGAAAATGACTGTAAATCAATAGGGGAATTGTCCAAACCAGGCGGTCTGAACCATAATCGATTGTTCTTGGCATACAATAGTGGAAGACTATCGACCGGATCCGCCGTTTGATTCAGCAACCCAACCGACCCGGTCACGCTCACACGACCCAATACCGATAAGGTTGGCACAATCAAGGTGCCCGACCCAGTGATGGTTAAGCCAACGGGTGCCACTATCACGGATGTGCTTAACGCATTCACCGTCAGGCCGCCCTCTACCCACATATCACCCGAGACCACCAGATCCGCCAACCCTGGGTTTTGTACAGAAGACCCCACCAACAATTTTTTGATGACCCCAACTTGTGCATTGAGTGTCACAAATGAAGCCGACGCCGACCTCACCTGAGTGGTTAGAACCAATTGATTGGTTTGGACCCTATCCGCAATTAATATATTCGTTGAAATGGACCCGCCGACTATCATATCCGTATTGACCGTCAGCTGATTAACGGTCACGGCATTGGCCGAAACCGCCCCCGTTAATTGCAGCCCCTGGGCCCGAATATCTCCCGACACATCCAATAAAACACCAGGGGTGAGGGTCCCGATGCCAACATTGCCTCCCATCAACAAAGCCGCATAACGGGTGCCACCCGAACCTGACACATCCACTTGAAGCCCCGTAACCGGTACACTCTGATCGGTCGCACGCAACTGAGTGGCATCCAATGACAGGCCCACCACCGAAGTGGCTTGTTGCGTCGATCCAAATGTAGCGGTGCCGGAATCCAATACAATATCAAGGCCCCGAACATTGCCCCGATAGGAGCGGGTGGTACCCGGCGTGTTGTCACGCAATTCGAATAACAACCGCATCAACGAAAAGGACTGCCCTAGATAGTTATTGGCATCTCCCGGATTAAACTGAGCCGAAGAAATCGAGCGGGCCACCGATAACAAGGCCGTGGGATTGGTGGTCCCAATGCCCACAAACCCATTGCCGGATACCACAAACCCAGACCCAACCGTCAAGCGATTGGTCGACACCCCATCAAAACGACCCGAAGTAGCCCTCACACTCCCCTGAACATCCAATTTAACTTGGGGATCGGACATGCCAATTCCCACGTTACCATTCGCCGTCACCACCCAATAGGTGCCCCCCGAGCCACCCACCCAAACCAAAGGACGGGTCCAGGCATCAGGGGCCTGAATGGCCAACAATGCCGTAGCATTGGCAGTATTCATTCCCCATTGTCCCATCGAGGACACCGATATAAAACGGGTCGAATCGGTGGCCGAATCCAAACGCATCAACGGAAGGTCACCCGTTTGTTTGACATGTAACATGGCTTGGGGGTCCGTCAACCCAATCCCCACATGCCCTCCCATAAAAGTCGCCGCATATTTACGACCCATCGAGGAAGCCCCATTGGATACCCGACTGGCTGCCAACCCACTCACATCCACCGATAACCCCACGGCCACATCATTGGGACCCAAGGCCAATGCCCCCTCACCTTGCATCGTAATCTGGGTGCCAATCACCGACACCCCGGTCCCACCCGTGTAATCCGGCAAGATAGAATGAACCGACAAAAAGGGTAAGGTGCCCGTGACAGATGAATTAAAAGAGGCCGTTAGTACCACATCCGTACGCTGATTGGGTGACCCGATTTGCAACGTTTGGGTGCTCCCCACCCACGAGAGGGGTGCCTCTGCCGACATCCGACCATTGGCACCCAACACCGGAATACGGGAAGGGGGACCAATAAAAAGAGACGAAAGATTGACGGGATTGCTCGCATTGGGTGGCAAGAAATACAAATCAGAATCGGATCGATTCACATACAATAACCCATGCGTCACAGAGGCAATAGGGGCATCGAGGGACGCCAGATAAATCCCTTGATTGACCGTCACCCCCTTTAAAAATTCAACCGGTGCATCAAACACCACCCGATTGCCCGA
>RGUG01000015.1 GCA_010027915.1 bacterium
GTTGGGTGAGATTTGTGGTCAATACCTTAAAAAAGGCAAATTGGTGGCCATTGATGGGCGATTGCAGTTTGGGTCATACGAGCGAGACGGTCAGGTGGTGACCACGGCCGACGTGGTGGCAGATAACATGCAAATGTTGGATCGTGGTACGGCCGAAGATGTGTCCATGATCCCAGAGGATGCGGGCATGTCTGGGTTTAACGGTTAGTAGGCTAACGAAGGAGTAACGGAATGGAAAAGAAGAAACAGGTCATTAAGAGGCGAACCAAAAAAAGGCGGGTCTGTCCGTTTTGTCTGGATAAAGTAGATGTATTGGATTACAAAGAGGTGTCCAAATACCGTCGGTTTATTACCGATCGAGGAAAAATTGTGCCCAAGCGTAACTCTGGGGTGTGTGCCAAGCATCAACGCATGCTGGCAGCAGCCGTAAAGCGAGCACGTACCATTTGCTTGATTCCCTTTACGGTCGAGTAGGAGGCACGCACATGGCAAAAAAGATGAGTGTTATTTTAATGTCGGATGTTCGTGGCTTGGGTGTTGCGGGTCAAACCGTGACAGTGGCCCGCGGGTATGCCATGAATTATTTGTTGGGTTATGGGTTTGCCATGATTGATTCAGTTGGCAATCGCTTGCGAATTGATTCGGTAGTCAAAACACACGCCAAGAAAGTGGCCACTGAAGTGGCGGATATTCAAGCGATTCTATCCCAAGTGGATGGAAAGCACATTCAATTGTCTGCATCCGTGCATGGTGAAGATGAGTTGTATGGCTCGGTAGGCGTCAGCGAAATTGTGGCGGCATTGCGTGAGCAACACCAAGTGGCCATTGAGCGATCGGTGGTTCAATTACCCTCCCCTATTCGGGTGTTGGGTGATTTTGATGTTCCCTTGTCGTTTCATCATGGGTTGTCGGGTACCATTCGTCTTTCGATTACCAAATCGGAATCCAATAAGAAAAAAACCACCGCCAACGCATCGTAGGTGGTCATGAAACCGCCAGTTGATTTGAACCTCTTTCCAGACTTGCCTGGAATCTACAAAATGTTCAATTCATCTGGCACGGTCATTTATATTGGCAAAGCCAAAAACATCAAAAAAAGGCTTCGTCAATATTTTCAGGGGGGACGCCCACTCGATACCAAGACCAGCATGTTGGTACGCCATATTCACACCATTGAGTGCATGGTGACCCAAAGCGAGCAGGATGCCTTGTTATTAGAGGCCCAATTAATCCGTGAATTTCAGCCCCGCTATAATATTAACTTAAAAGATGATCGTCATTACCCCTATATCAAGCTAACCCAAGAGCCCTTTCCTCGTATGCTGGTGGTGAGGCGTCGGGAGGCGGATGGGGCATCGTATTATGGTCCCTTTCCTTCTTTGGGTAGTACGCGCTTGTTGGCACGTCAATTGTCAGAGTGTTTTCAGTTGCGTGATTGTAGCTTGGCCATTGAATTAAGCAATCGACAACCCAAATGCATCAAATTAGACATGGGCAAATGTTTGGGCCCCTGTATCGATAAAACCACGTATGCCACTTATCACCATCGCTTGGACCAGCTCAAAAAGGTATTGGTGGGTCGCCATCAGGCGTTGATCCAAGAGTTAACCCAGGCCATGACACAGGCCGCCGAGTCCCTTCGATTTGAGCGGGCGGCTGAGTGGCGGGATTTGATTCGCGTCTTAGAAACCATTGGACCACGCCAGACCGTCTCCCTGGACCTGCCGGGGCGCACCAGTGTGTGGGGGGTGTCGTCGTTGGAGGGCACCCGGTATGTGATGATTCAAACGTTTATTGATGGCCGCCTGCTGTATCAACAAGGGTATTATGATGACCGGGGTGATTGGGAAGGGTTGATGGCCCAATGTTTATTGGATTACACGGATCGTCACGGATGGCCCGATCGCATGCTGGCCGATCAGGCGTGTGTGGATGCCTTGGCGGATTCGTTGGCATTGTATCCCAGTACAATTGTGAGTGTGCCACAAAAAGGCATCAAATGGCAGGTGTTACAACAGGCCCAACACAATGCCCAGGTGGCCTTAAAACGGGTCTTGAAAAGCCCATCCTGGGCCACACCGGTACCCGAAAAATCAGCGGTTCTCGATGACTTGCAGCATCTTCTGGGATTGCCTCAACGACCCGATCGGCTCATTGGCTTTGATATTTCACATTTGCAAGGGCAAGATATTGTGGCATCGGCGGTGTATTTCAAACAGGGGGTTCCCCGAAAATCCCTTTATCGACAATTGGCCATACGATCGGTGAGTGAGAACTCGGATGACCCCCGTGCCATTGAAGAAGCGGTATCACGCCGCTTGCAACGCTGTTTTGTCGACCATGAACCAATGCCCCAGTTACTGGTGATTGACGGGGGAAAGCCCCAATTGCATGCGGCCGTTCGGGCGTTGCAAGACTTGGGGTTGGAAGGGACAGTGGGCGTGATGGCCTTGGCCAAACGAGAAGAATTGATTTATCAATGGGAACGTGATCAGCCCATTGGTTTGCCGGAAGGACATCCTGTGTTAAGATTGCTTCAGTGGGTTCGGGATGAATCCCATCGGTTTGCCAACCGGTTTCAACAACTCAAACGGTCCAAACGGCAGACCCGTAGTGTGTTAGATGACGTCCCTGGGTTGGGTCCTGTGCGACTCAAGCGCTTGATGGCCCATTTTAAAACCGTGGCGGCTATTCAATTGGCGTCCGAAAAAGAGATTGCGTTCCATGGTCGGTTGCCGCCCAGCGTGGCCCTGATGATCAAATCAACGTTGTTAGGAAAAACGGTATGAAATGGTGTGTATGCTTGGGGTTACTGGTGTGTACAAGTGGGCTGTTTGCCACTGATCGACGCTTGTCGGATGCACAAAAAATTCAGGTTCAACTTCAGGCCAATAAGAACAAGTTGGTACAAAAGCAACGTGAAAAACAATCAGCCGAACGCAATTTGGGGGCCTTATCCCGGGAATTACGGTTTACAGAAATGAGTTTAGAAAAGGCCAAAAAAGACCTCGAGCGGTCCATTGTACAAGAGCGGATGGCAAGGGCCAATCTGTCGACCATTCAACGGCAATTTGACGCCTCCAGTCGGCAATTTAGCCATCGGGTTCGCTCGATCTATGTGACCCAACATTTTGGGGTCATTGAATTTTTCTTTGGGACCCAAGAATTAGCCAGTATGTTGGATTCCTCTTATTATTTTGATCGCCTGATGAGCCGTGACTCCCAACTCATCGCCCAACTCAAAACGCGGTATGCTCAAATCAACAGTCAGCAACGCATGTTATCCACCCAAACGCAACGCATTGGGCAGTTACGCAATGACATTCGATCCAGAGAGTCTGAGTTAACGGTCAAAGCGGCTCGTCAGCGCGAGTATATCGCCTCGCTTCATACCCAAATCCAACAACTAGAACGCCAAAATGCCGATTTGGAACGCTCAAGTAACGAGCTCACCCAAGCCATCCGTCGCAATCTGGGACGTGAGGGGTACTTTGCTTCTGGCACCATGATCCGACCGGTCAATTCATGGGTCTCATCGTATTTTGGGTATCGCATGCACCCGATTTTTAGGCGACGGATTCACCACAATGGGATTGATTTTGCGGGGGCTACCGGTACCCGTATTCGGGCCGCTGAGTCGGGGTATGTGATTGTGGCGGGGCAAGGGGGAGCGTATCAAGGCTACGGTAAAATAACGGTATTAGACCACGGCAAAAGACGGTCTGATGGCAAACGTATTTCAACGGTTTATGCCCACCAGAGTCGCATTTTGGTCAAAGAAGGGCAATATGTGAAGCAGGGTGAAGAAATAGGCTTGGTAGGTAGCACTGGCTACTCCACGGGGCCCCACCTTCATTTCGAAGTGCGGGAGGATGGGATTGCGGTCAATCCCTTAAAATTTTTACAATGAAGCGCGGTGTGCCCTTTAGTATGATTTCGTTGGGATGTGCCCGTACCTTGGTGGATTCGGAGCATGTGGTCAATGACCTGCGGCAGGTGGGGTTTGAGTTGGTGGCCGAAGGATCGGGGGAACGGGTGGTGGTATTGAACACCTGTTCGTTTATTCAATCGGCGATTGACGAAACCGAAGCCAATATTAGGGGGTTAATCGAACGAAAACAGCGGGGCGAGATTCAGTATGTGGCCGTGATTGGTTGTTATCCCAGTCGCCTTAAACCCGAAGAACGTAGCCAACAGTTTCCAGAGGTCGATATTTGGTTGACCACCCAAGAAGCGTCCGCACTGAAACCATCGCTGGCCCGTTTGGTGTTTAAATCCCGGTTTCAACCATCGGTGCCGGTTCGCTACACCAAATTAACACCCTCCCATTATGCCTACCTTAAAATATCAGAAGGCTGTGATCACTGGTGTTCGTTTTGTACCATCCCTAAAATTAGGGGGCCACACCGTAGTTTTTCGATTGAGACGGTGAAGGCCGAAGCCATGAAGCAAGTGGCCTTTGGGGTGAGGGAATTGATTGTTGTGGCGGAAGATACCACCGCGTGGGGTGAAGATTTATATGGCACGCCATCATTGCCCCGTTTGTTGGATGCATTGGCTGATATTCCGGGATTGGATTGGATTCGCTTGATGTATATTTTTCCCAATCGGGTGGATACGGAATTGATCCGGACCATGAATCGTCATGGGTGCATTATTCCTTATTTGGATATGCCCATTCAGCATTGTGACACCCGATTATTGGGCTTAATGAATCGAAAATATACCGGCGATACCTTGCGACGGGTCTTGGATCAGCTGTTAGACCAAGTGCCTGGGTTGGTGTTGCGAACCTCGTTAATTGCGGGGTTCCCGACCGAAACCGATGAAGACTTCCAGTCATTACAAACATTCATTACCCAGTACCCGTTTGCCCACTTGGGTTGTTTTGCCTATTCCGAAGAAAAAGAAACCCGATCAGCCAAACTCACACCCAAATTACCGGCATCGGTGATTGCAGATCGCATTGACGCCTTGATGGCGACCCAATGGGAGCAAGTGACCAAACGCAATCAATCCCTTATTGGCACCACCCTTGAAATGGTGATGGAAGAGGGGGTCGGGCGATCGTATCGGGAAGCACCCGATGTGGATGGCTGCCTGAAACCCCTTGATGCAACGGGGTTGGCCATGGGCGATGTGGTGCCGGTGACCGTGATTGGGGTTGATGGGGTGGATTTACTGGTAGAGGTTAACCAATAGAAAAGAACCCCTCTCTTGAGTGCTGGGGTTAAATAGTACGGATGTTCCTTTGAATCCCATTTATCACCCGTTTGCCATACATGTCCCCAAGCCCCATCAATCCCCCATTCAGTCCGGTGGCAAATAGGGGTATAGACCATGCAGTGAGGTAAATAATCCCCAACCAGGCAAGCCATCGGGGTGGGGTACGTGTGACCTGAATATCTTCGGCTAACGCAATGCAAACCAGCATGAAGATCAGTATGGCAACCCATCGACCCCAATCAATGGCAAATACAAACAGGGGCCCAGCCATCAGGCCCCCCAAAAGCGACACCAGAATCCGTTGGGGTTGCCAGTAGTTAGTCCATCGCAAGGGCAGTAAACCCAAAAACAAATACACCCCACACCACAGGATACCAATTCCGTAGGGAGGTGAGCTAAAATACAACTGGGCCACCTCTCCCATGGCGGCAGACGGAAGAAGCCCGATCCCCTCAATGGCCCCCGCCATTTGATCTGCGGTGGACATCACCCCACCTGTTCCCACCCAATTGCCACAGATCGAACGAATGCCATTGGCCCTCACATCGACGTGGCGTTCAATGAGTGATTGACAGACGATGTCTGTTGCATGGGGAGGGGGGGTGAATCGATAGCCAAATCCAAGGGTCAACCCGCTAATGGCGATCAAAAGAATGGAATAGCCAACGGCGATCTTGGGTTTAATACGATGATGCCTTACCCCAACGACCATCATGTAGATAAAAAAGGGGACGGTTAGCACTGATAATTCATGTGATAACCCGGCCCCGGCATACAGCAGGGCCACACAGCCTAGTACCAGAGGGGTGAGGGTATGAGTGGCATATTTGTAACAAAAAAAGGCAAACAAGGCCATGATCAGGATATCTTTTCGATAACTTCCGAGCGGTTGATAAAAACTAAACAACAAAAAACCAGGTGAATATAACAGATACAACCAAAGCCCGTGCCGTTGAATACGCCCATACAGCTTGAGTACCAATCCATACAGCGTGGCACAACAGCTCACTTGCACAAAGTAAGTGAGCCACAAAATGGGGAGTCCCAATCCTGATACCCAATACAAGAGATGCCCGATGAACCCCCGTCTGATAGGACCTGCGGTATAATTAATCAGCCAATCGGACGTTTTAAATTCATGGCCGCCTGACAGGATTTGATAGGTATAAACCGCTGTTAACAGTCCAAAAGGGACCCAAATACCATAGGGTAAGAGGCGACGTTTTTCACGTAGAAAATGAATAACGCGTGGTATCACTGCTCATTGCCATGGCGTTGATAGGGGGTGATGTGTTTCCATCGATACCCATCTACGTGATCCTCCACCACAATGCCATGGTCAGTGAGTAAGACGTGTCGCAATTGGTCGGCCAGTTCAAACTGCCGGGATTGCTTGGCGTGCCATCGATCGGATAATAACTGCTGCACCGGTTCGGGTAAGGGCATGGTGTCATCCGTAGGTATCCGTAACCCAATCAGGGACGCCATGTCCGATAACACATGAGAGGATACCCCATGCGTGTTGACCAAGCGGACCAAATCAAATAAAAACCCAATCCCTTTGGCCACGTTAAAATCTGTGGTGAGTGCCTCCCAAAAAGACGCCAATAAACTGGCTTCTTGCACTTGAATCACTCCGGTGGACATGGGGGCATCTGCATGGGATTGAATGGTCGTGATGAGTTTGTCACAGGCTACCTGGGTGGCTTGTAACCCCTCATCACTAAAATCCAAGGGGGATCGATAATGGGTTTTTAACAAAAACAGACGGATGACATTGCCGCTGTACTGGGTTAATACATCCCGTAACAAGGCCACATTTCCCAATGATTTGGACATTTTTTCTTGTCTCATCGTGACAAATCCAATGTGCATCCATACCGCAGCGAAAGGGTGACCCGTGCAACATTCGGATTGGGCGATCTCATTTTCATGGTGAGGAAAAATCAAGTCTTCTCCGCCGGCATGAATATCAATGCTGGGTCCCAACTCATGCATGGCCATGGCAGAACACTCAATGTGCCATCCGGGCCGACCCGGCCCCCATGGACTCGGCCATGAGGGTTCACCTGGCTTGGCGGACTTCCATAACACAAAATCATGGGGCGACTGTTTGCCAGGGGTGAGTGCCTGACGAACCCCCTCGTCTAATTCGGACAACACCTTACCGGATAATCGGCCGTAATCAGGGAATTGGGCCACCGAAAACCACACATCTTGGGCGTCACTGACATAAGCGACCCCACGGTTAATCAATTGTCCAATCAGATCGATCATTTGAGGTACAAAGGCGGTTGCATGGGTATACCGCGTCGGGGAGTTCACATGTAATTGGGTGATATCTTGCTGATAGGCCGCCATAAAATAGGCCGTCAGTTCGGTTAACGATTGACCGGTTTCACCCATTTTTTGAATGATTTTATCATCAATATCAGTGAAGTTTTGGATGGCAGTTACGTGGTAACCGCTTGCTTCCAAAATACGATGGACGGTATCCATTACCACATGAACCCGTGCATTACCGATATGAGGGTAGTTATACACGGTCACCCCACAGGTATACATGGTGACGCGGGGGGGATGTAAGGGGGTAAAGAGATGGGTCTTACCGCCCAACGTATTGCCGATACGAATGGCTCTCATGCCTGTATTGTAACGATCATGGGCGGTTTATACCACCCTTCAAAGGGGGACATTCCTTTGCCTATTTGATGCAGATGGGGGTATAATGCCCCTTTTTGTTTGGGTTCGAAATCGGGTGGGTATGTCATGTTAAAATACTCACTTTAAACTACCCTGTAGGTTCGGTGTAGGTTCGGTGGCAGCATTGAGGATGATAGAAACATACCATGCGTTTAAAAATAACCCATTCCACACGCTATGAATATGCCAGTGAAGTGGCACTTACCCCTCATATGTTACGATTACGGCCCCGTGCCACTTCGCATCAACGGGTCGAACGCTTTCGGTTGACGGTGACACCGAAACCCGAACACATGATGATTTTGGATTCCATTGATGATAGCTTGTTTCATCGTTTGTATTTTCAGGCCAAAACCAAGGTGCTGGCCATTGAAACAGAGTGCATTGTGGTGGCCAAAGAATCATTGGTGCCCGATGACCTCCATTTGTTTACCAACCCCATTCTGCCGGTGATGTACAACCCCCAAATACAAGGGGCTTTATCCCCGTATTTAGCCGTGATTCCCGATTCGGATGGGGTCATGCCATGGTGCCAAGAAGTGGTGGGACGCACGGGGGGACGTATTGATCGGTTTTTAATGGCGTTGGTCCGTGAGATTCACCAAACCTATCACACCGAATACCGTGAGTTTGGGTGGCCTCATAGCCCCAATGTCACGATGCAGCGGCAAGCTGGTTCGTGTCGTGATGTGGCGTGGTTAATGGTGGCCTGTTGTCGGGCCATGGGCATTGCAGCCCGCTTTGTGAGTGGGTATGTGTATGACCATACCCGCTTAAAATCAGGTGGGGAGTTGCACGCATGGGTGGAGGTTTATTTAGTGGGGTACGGATGGATTGGGTACGACCCTAGTTATGCCTGCCAAGTGGGTGAGCGGCATATCAAGATTTGTTCGGGTTGGGTGCCAGAATTGTGTGCCACGGTAGAAGGGTCGTTTATCGGTCAGTCCTCATCTACCTTGGACACCCGGGTGTCCATAGCCCCTTATCCGGATGTGGTGCACGCTGATTCACCGGTTATGCACCACACCCGGGGATATTAATGGTCTGGTTCACCTGATTGGGTAACCGATAAATGATGCCTCATTTTATCAATGGCCCGTTTATAAATGCGTGAAATTTGAGATTCAGATATCCCCAGCAACTCGCCAATTTGACGAAATGTCAGGTCTTCTTTTGAGTGGTGGACCACCACCGATTTTTCTCGGTCGGTTAACACCGACATGACTTGGGTCAGCTGGATGCCGGTATCGATGGTATGTTGAAAATCCGCACGGTCGGACACCGCCATCATCACATAAGCCGAATCGGTGATCCAATCGTACAACCGATAGGCATCGCCTTTGGAGACAAACCGGACATGGTCTTTCAGGGCCCCCACAATGCGCAAATTGGCCAATCCCCAAAAATCCAAGCACCGACTGGGCAACCACACTTTAAACGATTCCAATAATTCCAATTGGGCAACCGTATATAAATCATCGGTTTCGCTTCCTTGAATGTGGTCGGGTAAATGTTTGGCATATCCCCTTACTAATTTTTTAAGCCGGGGTTCGTAGGCCGTTAAAATGTCATCGGCATGACGACGCATCAGTTGGATTTTGATTCGGTTGATCACCGCCGTCTCGATGGTGTGCCAATGGGTTTCGAGTGACGGGTTAGTCATCTGAGGGTAACCCCAGGTCATGATAAATATCGTTTAGCACCGCCGATTTGGTTTGGGGGTTGATAGGAAAACGGGGCATCATCACCTGATAAATAAAGTCAAATTGATCCTGAATGCGTTGTTTTAATGCGGGGACGTTGGCATCGGGGGGTAATGGTTGCAACGCCTGTTCAGGTGTCGACCCATTTCCAACGGGTTTGGCCCGGCGTTGACGGTAGGTACTCTGAGGGACCGGCCGGTTAAAAAAATCAGGATTCACTTAATAAACCGATCGATTGCACTTTGATTTGAGGGACCACCTCATTGTAAGACAATACCGCCAATTTGGGAAAATTGCGTTCGGTAAACTTTTTGAAATGAACCCGCAACCGCGGGGAGCACAAGGCCACTGGCAATTTATCAATTTTTTGAAAATTGACAATGTGCTCACTGACTTGGTTGATGACCGTTTCTCCCACATGGGGATCCAAGGCCAAAAAAGCCCCATATTCGGATTGATGGATGGAATTAATCATGAGTTCTTCCAACCGTGGATCAATGGTAAACACCGTGAGCATTTCATCTTCATCGGCGTAGGCACTGCATATCTGACGGGCCAAGGCTTGCCGCACATATTCAGATAACAAGTTGGTGTCTCTTGAGACATTGGCATAATCCGCCAGCCGCTCCAATATGGTGGACAAATCCCGTATCGAGACCCGTTCTTTGACCAATGACTGCAACACCTTATGTACTTGTCCTAGTGATAACATATCGGGAATTAATTCCCTGACAATGGCCGCATTGGTGTTTTTGACCAATTCAATCAGGGACTGCACATTTTGGCGGGTCATGATTTCATCGGCATATTGTTTGATGGCCTCAGCAAAATGATTGGCAATAAAATCAGTGATGGATTGGGTGGGAAAATAGTTGTCTTGCAATTGGGCCAATTGGTCTTCGGACACCCAGGTGCCCATGGTACGATTGACTGGGTCAAAGGCTTCTTGTCCATCCCCCCCCCGACGCCGAATGTCAGACAAGGGTCGGGTAATAAAATAATGGCCAGGCAGGGCCTCGCCCGATGCAATTTTAGTACCTCGAATGTCAATTTGGTACGCATTGGGTGACAAACTCAACTCATCCATCACCCGAACGCCGGGAATGACGAATCCTAATTCTTGCCCAATTTGGTAGCGTACCAGGGTAATGCGTTCTAATAACGGCCCGTTTTGACTGGGGTCAATCAAGGCCACCAAATGGCGACCAGTCTTCAGGCTAATGGGATCTAAGCTGAGGGTATTAAGCAGGTTTTCTGGTTTTTTGAGGGCTTCCTTGGCGGCTTCTTGGTTGTTATCAATGGCCATTTCATCTGCACGGGACCGCTTGGTGACAATACCGAGGGCCAGTGAGCCCGCTGCCCCAGCGGCTACCATAAACGCCAATGTGGGCATGCCAGGCACGAACCCAAACAAAAGCAAGATACCTGCGGTGACGGCAAATGCCTTGGGTTGAGAAAAAATCTGAGCGGTGACATCTGAACCCAAACTGGCATTTGAAGCGGATTTGGTCACCACCAAGCCTGTGGCGATTGAAATCAGCAGGGCGGGTATCTGGGCTACCAATCCATCCCCAATGGTCAGGGTTGTAAACAAATTAACCGCTTCCCCAATCTCAAGCCCCTGTTGAAAGCGACCAATTAAAATCCCCCCCACAATATTCACAATCACAATAATAATGCCCGCAATGGCATCCCCTTTGACAAACTTATTGGCCCCATCCATTGACCCAAAAAAAGTGGATTCTCGTTCTAGTTTTTGACGCCGTTCCCGTGCTTGGTCGGCATCAATGAGTCCTGCATTCAAATCCGCATCAATACTCATTTGTTTGCCAGGAAGGGCGTCTAGGGTAAAGCGGGCTGCGACTTCAGCCACCCGTTCTGACCCTTTGGTGATGACCAAAAACTGCACAATGGTAATGATTAAAAAGGCCACCACCCCCACCACAAAATTACCACCCGTTACAAAGTCAGCAAAGGCCCTGACCATGTGACCATCGAAATCAACCCCCAACCCCAAAATCAATTTGGTAGAGGCCACATTAATCGACAATCGAAACAGGGTGGTGATCAATAAAATCGAGGGAAAGGCGGCAAAATCAAGGGGTTGTGCCAAGTACATGGCCACCAATAACACCGCCAAACTAATCGCCAAGTTCATCACCATCAACAAATCCAACATCATGGTGGGAATGGGGATAATCATCACCACTACGATGAGCACGACCACAACCGCCAACAATACGTCAGCGGTACTAAACAATTGTTTAAATGACCCCAGGCTCACCAATGCTCGTTGTATCCTTTTGTTACCATGATCCCCTAATGGCGACGGTTCTGTTTCTTTTTGAGATTGTACACAAAAGCCAATATCTCGGCCACCGCTTTATAATACAACTCAGGGATGGGGGTGTCGGGTTCCACCAAAGGGTATAGGGCTTGGGCAAGGGGTGGGTTTTCGACAATCGGGATGCGATGCTCCTGGGCCAATTCCCGAATTTTGGCGGCCACGAGTCGTTTGCCTTTGGCCAAGACAACGGGGGCCATCATCTGATGGGGCTGGTATTGAATGGCAATGGCAATGTGAATGGGATTGGTGACCACCACATCGGCTTGGGGGATGGAACCCATTTGACGCCCTGCGGACATTTGCCGGGCCGCCTCGCGTTGTCGTTGCTTAATCATGGGGTCCCCCTCTAGCTGCTTGTATTCATCTTTGATTTCTTTTTTACTCATCTTCATGGATTTATTAAATTCATAGCGTTGGTAAAAATAATCAAACACCGCAATCATAAAATAGAAAATGCCCACCCGGGTGACGGCGGTCATCACTAACTTCCCGGTAAAGGCCGCAATCGGAAGCAAACTACTTTGTTGAGAAATGGTAATAAAAGGCAGGTTTTCTACCACAATGCCATAGACAATCCAGATGACGACCAAGAGCTTGATACTCGATTTAATAAGCTCCACAAATTGTTTCATTGAGAACAATTCTTTAAGACCATTAATGGGATTTAACTGATCCAATTTGGGTGATAGCGACTCTATCGAAATCAAAAAACCGGTTTGAAGTGCTTCCACAAAAAAAGCGATGATAAACAAGGTTATAGCGATGGGAAGCATGACCGAAAAAAAAGTGGTCAAGGCCCCCATTAAGAGGGTGCCATAGGTATAGTACGTCATGGGGGACCCAATATAGGAAAAGGTCGTGCGCAGTAACCGTTCAAGATCAATCCACATCGGTTGGGCAAATGTGTTAAGCAAATAAAACGACGACACAAACATAATGGCGGCGGTTAAATCGGCACTTTTGGCAATTTGCCCCTTTTTTCGGGCTTCTTGTAGTTTATGGGGGGTGGCTTCTTCTGTTTTTTCGCCTGAATCTTGTTCGCCCATTAACTTATCTTCCCAATAAGTACAACGTTTTAGTGACGTGTTGGGCGGTGGTTTCTAATAATTTCCCCACACTAATGGATAACGACGGAATGGTCACCAAAAAAATCATGGTGGCCACCAAGGGTTTGATTTGGCTACCCAACTGAAACACATTGATTTGTTGGGCCACTTTATTCATGAGTCCGAATCCCAAATCAACCAAAAAAATAACCAACAAGACGGGAGCTGATAATAAAACGGCCATACCAAACAACGAACTGCCCAAGCTCACAATATAATAGGATCCTTTGGCTAGGTTGACATGACTGGCCAGTGGAATCAACTGGTAACTTTGCAACAGGGCAGACAATACCATGTGGTGACCATCCATACACAAAAACATCACCGTGGCCGTGTTTTTTAACAGCAACGACAACAAGGCCATCGATCGCCCTGAGGTGGGATCCAACGTGGCCGCCACACTTAATCCACCCTGAGAATCCATTAAAT